>JAISZY010000249.1 GCA_031284375.1 Tannerellaceae bacterium
GAATTACAGCAATGGAAAGCAAGCAAATATCGTAAACCATTGATATTTAGGGGAGCCAGACAAGTAGGGAAAACTACTTTGGTAGAAGAATTTGCCAAAGGATATGATGTTTTTCTTTCGCTTAATCTTGAAAATCCGGCCGACAGACAACTGTTTGAAGAATATGATGTCCACAAACTTATCCGCACCATTTTTTTCTACAAAAATATTCCGTATCAAAAAGATCATGTTTTGTTGTTTATAGACGAAATACAGCACTCTAAAAAAGCGGTTGCAATTTTGCGGTACTTCTATGAGCAAGCAAACTATATTCACGTGATTGTTGCAGGTTCGCTGCTCGAAACGGTAATGGATGTGCGAAAAATTTCATTTCCTGTTGGACGTGTGCAATTTATGGCAATTCGTCCCTGTTCGTTTTTAGAATTTCTGAACCAACATCGAGTACACAAATGCCTATGGTACAAAATTTTCGAAAGAAACCTAAACTGTTTTGGCTCGATACCGGATTGGTAAACTACTATTCGGGCATACAACGCGAACTGTTTTCGGCCAAGGATATTCAGGACGTTTGGCGGGGACGAATAGCCGAGCAGATTGTGGGACAGGAACTTCTGACGCTTAACGACAGTGTGCTTGCGCGGCGGTATTTTTGGCGACGAGATAAAGAAGGGTCGGAGGCGGAGGTCGATTTTGTGTATAAATACAACTCGATGGCGATTCCGATAGAGGTGAAATCGGGACACAATTCCAAACTCAAATCGCTACATCTGTTTATGGACGAATGTCCGCATCGTTTTGCCGTCAGAGTGTGGTCGCAACCGCTTTCGGCGGACGAAGTAACAACTCAAAACGGCAAGGAATTTACGCTAATCAATCTACCGTTTTATTATGTGGGAGTTTTGGAAAAGATACTGGAAACATACGTGAAATGAAGTATTATTGCAGGAAGAAATGGGCGCAACTTCCCAAAAGTGCGCCCATTTTTGATTGCATATATGATTAAAAACTATAACGAAGTCCGATTTGTACCTGATACGGATTACCGTTTAAGGAGGAAACGCCGGTATTTGCATTTACGTTATAAACAAACCGCTTTTGCTCTGCATCGAAACTTTTTACAGTATACACATACTGGTTTCCCAGATTATGACCTGCACCCCATTTCTTGCCGAGCAGGTTGGCCACGTTGAATATATCTACGGAAAGCTCCAGGTTCTGAGTTTTATATACTTGGAACTTCTTGGCTAAACGCAAGTCGAATGTTCCGTAGAATCCGTTTATTCCCCCGTTGCGTTCGGCTACTGTTCCGAAACTGTTTCGGAGGTATTCTTTTACGCTTTCTTCGGCATCCGGATTGTCTAAGATAGAGCGGATACCGTCCTGCAGGTACGAAGGAGTTGTGGGGTCGTTGGGTGAGGCAATGTAAGCCAAGTCGTTGGATGCGACAAAGTCGCCGTTTATATTTCCGTTTACGACCAACGAATAGCGGGTGCCTCCCATTCCGGAGAAGCGGATGCCGGTACTTATGCCCCATATCGTGGGAAGTGTTCCGTAAAATACTGCTTTATGGCGAAACTGACTGTTGGAATACGTCATCCGGCTCAAGTCGCGCGGGTCGTCTACAACCATTTGAGCCAATGTGGCCGAGTTGGCAACGTTGCCGTTGTAGGACGTATTATCTTTCGTGTCGTTCCATGTGTAACTAAAGGCTAATTCTCCATCTTTGAAATACCGCCATACGCCGTCCACAACAAAGGCAAACTGGTTTACCTTGCCCTCGCTTACCAATTCGAGGACGCGACCGATCTGATGGCTCTTGCGTCCCTGCATCCAATCCGTAGCTCCGTTTGTGGGATGAATCGATTCGGCAGGAACATAGACCCCTCTGTTTGCTTCGGTAGTTAGACGGAAAAAGGGTTGGTCTGCCATATTGCGGTCGATATACATATAATTGTTGCGTGCCAGCGTCGCATATCCGCTGATGCCCAGCCGTAGCCTGTCTGAAAAGAAATGCGTGTAGGAGAGATTCGTCTTGTATACGACAGGTACTTTGGCCTCGGCTCCATTCATGTTGATGGTCGCTGTTTTAGGAATATCCGGATTATTAAAAAGCTCTGCTCCCGGTGCGCTCAGAGGGTTTTTGCGGTACGAAGGGAAATCGGGCGAGGGAACAAGCTGCCCTTGTACGTCTACCGACATGACTTTGGTTCCGTCGAAGACCATGTTATTAATCATGGCGTAATTGTTTATATCGGAAGCAAAGATGCCGCCTCCCAAGCGAAGGATGTCTTGTTGTTTTTCGTTTATATCCCATGTGATTTGCAGGCGGGGTTGAATTTGGAAGGTGTTTAGGCCGTTGTCTGTGCGTAATCCCAAATCGCGGTATACGGTTTCGTTGAAATTGCCTTTATTAAAATAGGTCGCGTTGTCCATGCGTAAGCCGGCCGTTACGTCAAAGCCCCGGAAGAGTTTGGTTTGCATTTGTGCGTAGAGGCCGGCGTTCAGGATGTTTTGTGCAACCCGTTGGTCGGGATTAAGATAGACTTCGCGGACGTAACGGTACGGCTGGAGGTTGTCGAAATTGTTCAGTCCCGTAAAGTAGAAGCGACCATTCGCCTCGCTGCCGTAGCGCGAGTCCATGTGGGTGTACATCAGGTCGAAGCCGAGCGTATAGTGGATGGTGCGGGTGTTGTAATACAGGTTGTCTATCAGGTGCAGCACGTGGTTGTAGAAGTTTTCGGGGCAGTAGCGTTGTCCTCCCAACTGGATGGTGGTGTATACGTTTTTGTTATCGACTGCCGATTCCACCTGCTCCACAATAGCCCGCGGGATATTGGCCGATGGAAGTTGCGTATTAGGCGTTGATTCTTCCAATGTGTACAAATGCTGGAGTTTCAATTCGTGGATGGTACGGGTTCCCAAGACGGTGCGGAGCGTGGCGAGCAGACTGTTGTCGATGGAGTGTACATCGCCGTAGACTTCATAGAGGTTGATGGAGCTATTGTCGCCCAAGCCTTGATTGTTCCGGTCGTTCACGAAGTTGTCCCGGATTGTGAGCAGATTCGTGGGATTCAATTGCCAGTCGATGCGGGCAAACAAGGCGTCGGTGTTTTGTTTTTTATCAAAGGCGCCGAATTGAGGGCTATTGGCTACGCCGTATTTGTTGCGGGCAATGTCTATGTAGCGATCTAAGGACAACCGGCTTACGTTGTATCGCTTTTCGTCGGCTTCGCTCTTTATGTCGGCAATCTGAAGCGGGCGGGAATCGGCTTGATGATCCCACGTGATGAAAAAGTGAGCGATGTCTTTCCGAATAGCGCCTCCCAGCGTAAGGCCGTATTGATAGGTCGAAAAGTCTACGTTGCGTTCGTTGCCCCGTATATCGTAAGGGCTGGAAAGCCAGTCGGTACGTCCGTAAACAAAAGCGCTACCTTTGAACTGGTTGGAGCCTGATTTGGTGACCGTGCTTACGGAGCCTCCGCCGTGTCGCGACTTCCCACCGAGGTGGCGGCGCCAATATCGGGCGTCGTATTTTTCAGCGAATTGGCTACGACTTCTACGGCTTGTATCTGTTGCGCTTCTATGGTTAGTTGAAAATCGACTTTCAGCATATCCCCCTGGTTGAGGGCGTAGCCTGTTTTGCGTTGTTCGCCAAAGCCGATATAGGACACCCAGACGCTGTAGGGCGAGCCTAAGGGCAATTGTTTGATGCTGTATTCGCCGTTCAGGTTGGTGACTGTGCCGGTAGAAAATCCGGTCGATTCGTTCTTCACGCGAACGGTTGCGCCGATTACGGCTTCGCCGGTTTCGTCGGTAATTGTTCCGGCTATCATAGCCTGTGTGCCTTGTGCGTTCGCGATGGAACACGTGGATAGCAGTATCGCCAGGATAGCGATACTTCGAGTTATGGTATGCATAGTGTGTTGAAAAAGTTTTTTGGGTAAGAATTTGTTTGTTGGGGTTTATTTATCGTCTAACGACTTCACGACGTTGGCCGCGATTTTGGACGAGCTCTTTCGGCTGATTTTCCGCAGCTCGTCCGGTTTTTCTAAGCTCATGGTGGTGAAGTAGTTATTCCCCCGGTAAATTTCTTTCTTGTCTTTGTCGAACAGCGTGTAGCTCACAATATGGAACAGGGTGCGTAGGGGCGTTTCCTGCCATTTGAGATAATGTTGGTTGAGTACCAGCATGTAATCTGCTTCGGCATGGGTTAGTATATTCTTCCATTCGTCGGCCGGTATGGAAGACAGGTCGGAATTACAATTTTCTTCATCGCCGTTGAGTGGAATGGGGCGGATACAGTCTCCTTTTACCTCTTCAGGCTCGACGGGGATGAACTCACATTGGCTTGTTTTGTTGTACACGGCGATATTTTCCGCAATAATACGGTTGTACTCTCGGTCTATATGTTCGGCATTTATGCCGGTTTCTTCGGCAATCATGCCCATATAGAAATAATTCGATTTCACATTGTTGTCCAATCCTACCACAAGAATCCTTGCCGCAGCGCTGTTTGCTTTCCGGCTTTCTTTGGGGTTCTTATTCTCTTTTGCTTCGAGGATAAAGGCACTGAGAAGACTCAGGCAAATTGCCGCAAGAATCTTGGAGATGTTCATTTTTTTCATACGTCTTTTTTTAAAATTTATATTGGCGGCAAATGTACCGGCCTCAGATGTCGAACGTATGACGAGTCTGTAAACAAATGATTACGTTTTACTCTCCCGTCGGGGGAGCCGCCTCTTCCAATTGTATCAGGCCGAAGAGGGCGTAATTAATCATATCCATATAGTTGGCCTCTACGCCTTCGGACACTAAGGTCCGGCCTTTGTTGTTTTCTATCTGTTTGGTGCGGTAAATCTTCATCAGAATCACGTCGGTGTACGAGCTGATGCGCATGCTGCGCCAGGCTTCGTCGTAATCGTGGTTCTTGTCGTACATCAGTTCTTTGGCGATGGCGATGTGGCGGTCGTACAAGTTCAAGGCCTCGGCGGCGGTGATATCCGTGGTATCGGCAAAACCTCGTTCCAACTGTATCAGGCCGATAACGCCGTAATTGACGATGGCGATAAACTCCGGCTTAATCCCTTCGTTCACTCGGCTCGTCCCCTTGATTTCGAGGCTGCGGATGCGATTTACTTTGATAAAAATCTGGTCGGTGACCGACTCCGGTCGCATGATGCGCCAGGAAGGACCGTAGTCCTTCAGCTTCTTTTCGAACAGCCCTCGGCAGAGGGCTATTGCATGGTGGAACTGTTCTTTTGTGTCCGGCATATAGGTGCGGATGAGTTAATAAATTGGTAAACAGGAGGCAAAGATAAACGAAAAAGCGAAACGACAACGATAAAGTTTCGCTAAAAAAGCGCCTGAATTTTCTGTGCACAGAAAATTATTTTTCTGTGGGGAGAAAATATTTTTTCTGTGGGGAGAAAATTTATTTTCTGTGCACAGAAAATTTTGCCGGTGTGGACGGCAAATTTTGCGGGTGCGGACGGCAAATTTTGAGGGTGTGAACGGCAAATTTCGCCCCTTGGCAGAGGCGACGAACGGGCTGTGGGGAGGAGGTTTTTACGCGCGCCGGCGCAGTATTTCCGCCGCCGGAGGTTGCGAAAAATGTAAATCCTTGCTATCTTTACCCCTTTCAAATTAAAAACATAAAAAGATGATGAATAATAAGCCGCTTATTTTGATTACAAATGACGATGGTATTCACGCCAAAGGAATAAATGAATTAGCTGCCTGTTTGAGAGAGTTGGGCGACTTGGTTGTTTTCGCTCCGGACGGCCCCCGTTCCGGCATGTCGGGGGCCATTACGTCGTTGTTTCCCCTTACCTATTCTTTATTGGAAGAAGAGGAGGGGCTGCGGGTGTACAGTTGCAACGGTACGCCGGTAGATTGTGTGAAACTTGCTGTGAACGATGTGTTGAACCGCCTGCCCGATTTGCTGGTATCCGGCATCAACCACGGCGGCAACATGTCGGTCTGCGTACACTATTCCGGCACCTTGGGCGCGGCCAAGGAAGGCTGTATCCTGGGGATTCCTTCTATCGGTATTTCTTTGGCGGATTACGCCAAAGAGGCCGTCTTCGACGAATGTTGCCGGCTGGGACAACAATTGGCCGTCCGCATATTGGACGAAGGACTTCCCCCCGGCACGTACCTCAACCTGAATGTGCCCAACCTCCTCCGGGTGAAGGGCATGCGCGTATGCCGCCAGGCCGAGGGACGTTTTATCAACGAATATATGCGTTCGGAGAATGCAGACGGCGAGCCGGTCTATTGGCTCACCGGCTCGTTGCATACGGTTAGCCCGCTACATCCCGAAAACGACACCTCGGCGCTCGACGCCGGATACGCTTCCTTGGTTCCCTGCCTGATAGACGCGACCGACTATGGCTTCATGGAACAATTGCATACATTGGTAGAAACGAACTCTATAACGACCCGATAGCCTATGTCCGACACACTGTATATGCTGATACAACATTCGGAAGTTGTTTTGCTCATCGCATCCGTGATTCTTTTTTTCAGTCTGTTTGCCGGTAAGGCCGGTTTTCGTTTCGGGCTTCCGTCGCTGCTCATCTTCCTGGGCGTAGGGATGCTGTTCGGCAGTGATGGCATGGGCATCCAATTCAGCAATCCCGATATGGCGCAATTTATCGGTATGCTGGCGCTCACCATCATTTTGTTTTCCGGCGGGATGGACACAAAGCTATCCGAAGTACGTCCCGTCATGGCGCAAGGGCTTATCCTTGCCACGCTGGGCGTGTTGCTCACGGCCCTTATCGGAGGCATCTTTACGTACTACCTCTTCTATTGGGTCACAGGCCGCGAAGTACTCACCCTGGCCGAAGCGCTCTTGCTCGCGGCCGTAATGTCTTCTACCGATTCGGCCTCTGTCTTTGCCATCCTTCGCGGCCGGAAGGTACATTTGAAGGAACGTCTTCATGCGGCGCTCGAACTGGAAAGCGGCAGCAACGACCCGATGGCCTACCTGCTCACCATCATGCTCATAGCCTACATACAGGAGGGCAATATGAGCATCGCCCAAGCCATACTGTCTCTCGTGGTTGGCTTGTCGGTCGGCATACTGGCCGGCTACTTGCTGGGGAGGATGCTGGTGTCGCTGATAAACAAAATCAACTTCCACAACGAATCCTACTATCCTATCCTGCTGCTGGCGGGCGCGATTTTTACCTTTGCCGCCACCACGCTATGCAAAGGCAACGGCTACTTAGCCGTTTACGTAGCGGGGCTGATAATCGGTAACGCCCAGATTGTACATAAAAAGCGAACAAGCTTGTTTTTCGACGGCTTTACATGGCTCTTTCAGATTGTGATGTTCCTGATGTTAGGTCTGCTGGTCAATCCGCACGAGCTATTGCCGGTTGCCGGTATCGCCCTGGGGATAGGCGTTTTTATCATCGTTTTTGCCCGTCCGCTCAGCGTATTCATCAGTTTGATTCCGTTCAAAAACTTCTCCTTCCGCGGCAAGCTTTTTATTTCGTGGGTAGGCTTACGCGGAGCGGTGCCGATTATCTTTGCTATCTATCCGCTCACGGCACATCTCCCGCACGCCGGACTGATTTTCAACGTCGTGTTCTTCATCACCATCCTCTCCCTGCTGATACAGGGCACAACCGTCGTTTCCTTTGCCAACCGCTTGGGTCTGACAAAGCAACCGGAAAGGAAAGACGTTTTCGGCATCGAATTGCCCGAAGGAATAAAAAGCGCCATGAGCGAGATAGACGTCACCCCCGAAGTATTAAAACATGGCAATAAACTGATGGAATTTACCCTGCCCGATCACACCTTAGTGGTGATGGTGATGCGCGATAATCATTACTTCATCCCCAAAGGAAATACCATTCTAAAGGAAAAAGACAAACTGCTTGTAATTTCCGACAACGACGAAGCCCTCCTCCAAGCCTATCAATCGCTGGGAGTAACGGATTACACGATGAGAAAGAATTAATCCCCCTCCTTCTCCCCGTATACAGGACGCTGAATCCAAAGCGACGGCTCCGCATCCTTGCGAGCGGTTTCGGCCGGCGGACGGAAAAAATGACTACATTTGCGCTATCTTGTCTAACGTCAATTTTAATACTATACGAATGAGTACAATACATTATGCCGAGTTGATTCATCGGCAAGCGGATAAATACAATGGGCGCGCAGCGCTAAAGTATCGGAACGAAGCAACCGGAAAATGGGAGAAAATATCGTGGCGAGAGTTTTCCAACCGGATTATGCTTACCGCCAAAGCCATGGCCGACTATGGTATTGCCGAACAGGAAACGATAGGGCTTTATTCGCAAAATATGCCGCAGTGCCTGATTATCGATTTTGCAGCCTATGCCAACCGGGCGATACCTGTGCCGATGTATGCCACCAGTTCTCCGGCGCAGGTAGAGTATATTGTTCGGGATGCGGAAATCTCCACCTTGTTTGTAGGCGAGCAACTACAGTACAATCATGCGTTTATTGTTCAAAAAAAATCGCCGGGACTGAAGCGGCTGATTATTTTCGACCGGACGGTGCGGCTGAATCCGGAAGATAAAACATCCGTTTATTTCGACGACTTTATACACATGGGCGATAACGCTCACGCCGAAACAACGGTAAAAGTGCGCATGAAGGCGGCAACAACAGACGACGTAGCAACCTTTATCTATACGTCCGGCACGACGGGCGAATCGAAAGGCGTTGTTCTGCATCATTCTAATTTCTTGGAAGCGATGCGTATCCACGGCATCCGTCTGCCCATCATTACGGACAAACAAACGTCGATGTGCTTCCTCCCTCTAACGCATATCTTCGAAAAAGCCTGGACTTACCTCTGCCTGTGCAACGGCGTAACGGTAGCCATCAACCGCGACCCGAAGATGATTCAACAAACGCTCACAGAAGTACATCCTACGATGATGTGCAACGTTCCCCGCTTCTGGGAAAAAGTCTATGCCGGCGTGCACGACAAAATTGCCGGCTTCCCCTATTTCTTGAGGCGAATTGCCGGAAACGCCGTCGAAACCGGACGCCTGCACAACATGAAATACAAGAACAACGGACTGAAACCACCGCTCTGGCTGAGACTGAAATTCGGCATCTACAACAAAACCATCTTTGCAACGCTGAAAAAGGTGCTGGGCATCGAACGGGGCGTTCTTTTCCCGGTGGCGGGAGCGCCCTTATCGGACGATGTAAATGTTTTCCTTCAATCGGTAAATATACCCTTGGCTTACGGATACGGCCTGAGCGAAACCACGGCTACCGTATCGTTTTGTCCGAGGGAAGGTTTTACGGTAGGTTCCATCGGGGTAGTCATGCCCGATGTAGAGGTAAGGATAGACGAAAAGAACAATAACGAGATATTAGTTCGGGGCAAGACCGTCTTCTCCGGTTATTACAAACGTCCCGAAGCGAACGCCAAAGCATTTACCGACGACGGATTTTTCCGCACCGGCGATGCCGGACGTCTGGAAGGCGATACGCTCTTCTTTACGGAACGCATCAAGGACTTGTACAAAACCTCGAACGGGAAATATATCGCTCCTCAAGCCATTGAAGCGCTGATGAGTAAAGATAAGTTTATCGCACAAATCGCCGTGATAGGCGACCAGCGCAAGTTTGTGGGCGCTCTCATTGTGCCCGACTTTGATATGTTGCGTATCTATGCCTCGGACAAGAAAATTACCTATACCGACAACGAAAATCTGATAAAACTTCCGGCAATTCTCCGTTTGATGGAATCGCGCGTAGAAGAGGGTCAGAAAGACCTGGCTTCTTACGAAAAAATAAAACGTTTCATACTCTTACCTTTCCCTTTCACCATGGAAGGAAGGGAGCTGACCGATACGCTCAAGCTCCGTCGCCGCGTTATTGTGGAGAAATATGCTTCGCTGATTGATGCGATGTACAAAGAGTAAGGAAGGGGAGTCTTACCGGACTCCCTTCACGTTCATGCGCAGGCTATAAAGGTATTGAGAGGCGGTGATGAAAAGGGTTTGCATGTCTTTGCCTCCGAAGCAGACGTTGGCCGTCCAGTTGGCTTCTACGGGAATCTGTTCGATTTGTTCGCCTGCCGGATTAAAGATGGTTACGCCTCGTCCTGTGAGGTAAATATTGCCCTTTTCGTCCATCGTCATTCCATCCGACCCCATTGCCGTAAACAACCTTTTATTGGCGAGCGCCCCGTCGGGCCGTATATCATACACGTATGTTTTGCGTGCTCGTATATCGGCCACATAAAGCAGTTTGCCATCCGGCGAGCCGATGATGCCGTTGGGTTGTTCCAACTCGGTATCTATGCGTTTCACGCTTTGGAGGTCGGGCGTAACATAATACAGGTATTGCCCTTCCTGTTGCATTTCCGGGCTGCGCGTCCAATAATTGCGCGCGTAGAGCGGGTCGGTAAAATAGATTCCTCCGTTGGGATGTACCCACAAGTCGTTGGGACCATTCAGTTTTTTACCGTTAAAATCCTTCAGAATAACCGTATGGTTGCCGTTTGCATCGAATCGCCACAGTTCATTATCCAAGTCGGAGCATGAAATCAAGCGATTTTGTTTGTCGAAATAAAGCCCGTTGGCTCGTCCGGGTTTTTCGTGGAAAGTAGAGAGCTTCCCGTCGACCGACCAAATGAGGATGCGGTCGTTGGGTTGGTCGGTAAAATAGACATTGCCTTGATGGTCTACTGCCGGTCCTTCCGTAAAACTAAATCCTTCGGCCAGTTTTTCTACCTTAGCGTCCGGTGCGATAAGGTTTCCGCCGGTCTGTGCATACATGGTAGAACAGATCGGAGAAATAAATAAGCAGAAATAAATCACAAGTTTTTGTTTCATAATTTTATTAGCATTTATTATTGTTACAAATTTATGTATTTTCTTCTATAAGAGGTTTTTTTTCAATTTCCGTTATCTTTCAATAAAGGCTGCGAAGGGTATTCTTCCATCAGGTAGGTTTCGATGTGTCGATGTTTTTTTTCTTCAAGGATTTCACTGATAGATATCAGGATGCCGGTTTCTTCTACTTCGCCGAACTCGTGATTGATGGCCGTTCCGAAACTGCGCATCTTGGGCGACAGGCTCATGTAGGCGCTCACTAAAGGCGGAACGTTGATGTTGAATTTACGCACTTCCTGATTCAGCACTTTGTAGTTTTCCTTGAAATTGTCGGAACGGAAAAGGGATTTCATTTTGTCTAAATCGGGATTCGTTTGCAACGGATCAATGGGGGTTACTAAACGGTCGGGATCGGGAAAATGTTTCGACAGGAAATAGAGAATCATATCGCGGGCTTCCGGATTGTACGTATTGTACATGGTCACTTTGCCGAAATAATATTGCAGAGTGGGATCTACCACCGATAAGGCGCCCAGGCCGTCCCACAGATTGTCGAGCACGAAGAGACCTTTGGCAGAACCTTCCCGTGTAGCCTGAAACTCTAAGGTGACAAACGATCGTCCCAACTCTACCGTATAAGGGAGGTAATTCTCTATAAACTCTTTAGAAAAATTGAAGAGATGAGAAGTGGCCAGTATGGGTTTGCCGGTCGCATCGAATTTTACGTCCGGGCCACAGAGGAAGCGATAGCCTCCCATGATTTGTTTTTCCTGAGGATTCCATACGATGAGTTGCCGATAAGCGCCATCCATGGTATCAAACTCGTCTATATCTACCGGCTCTCCTGTTCCTCCTCCGTAATAACGGAAAGCGATTTCGCGCAGACGACCGATTTCCTGCATAATATTAGGCGAATCATGCGCAGTGATTATATATATTTCGTTGTTTGATTTATTTGTTCTCCGTAGAAGTTTTTCCGGAGTAAGCTCTGCTGTCAGTAATGAGCGGTCGATAGGGTTAATAACGTCTTGCATATACTATTGGCTGAAATTACCGTGAATTAATTATTTTTCAGATTATACGCTTGTTCCCGTACCCATTCTACCCATTCGGTGATTTTTTTACTGTTGTCGAATGTCTGCCAAGGTATAGGTTTGCCGAAATAGATCCGGAAAGAGGCATGTTGGTTTCTGAAGAGTTCGTCGGACAGGTAAAGCATTTCCAGATTTGTTTTTATTCCGACTTTTTTTCTCAGATTAGCTAAACGATAAAAGAAATTAGAATTTTCTCCTTCAAAGTGCACCGGAATAACGTCTCGCCGGTATTCTATTGCTTTCCGGATGAATGATTTCTTCCATTCCAGGTCGATGATTTTTCCCTTTATTTTGCGCGAACAAAGGCCGGCGGGAAAGGTTATAATCTGATTGTCGGAGGCGTAGGCATCGTCGGTAAGGGAGGCCGTGCGTTTGCCCTGCATCCCATGTTTGTTGATGGGGATAAAGATAGAGCGGAAATTAGGAATAAAGAGCAGGATGTCGTTTACCAAGTAACGAATCTTACCCTTGTAATAATTGCCCAGAACGGCCGAGAGGCAAACTCCGTCAAGCCCTCCTAATGGGTGGTTGGAGGCATAGATATAACGTCCTTCCCGTGAGAGGTTTTCTTCTCCTTTCAATTCCAATGTCAAATCGAAATGCCGAACAAGTTCTGTCATAAAATCTACCCCATCCTTGTCGCGGTAGCGATTTAGTATTTCATTCACCTCATCCTGATGAATGATACGGGTCAGGTAATTTATCACAAAACGAGGAACCTTCGAAGCAAGCGAGGGCGCTTTTTCCTGAAGTATTTGTTTCACGTCTATGAAACGGACAACATCTTCTTCCTTATTCATTTCCACATAAACCTTATTGGTGCAAAGATACATCAATTTGGATATAGAGACACAAACCGGCGATTTTTTATTGTTACTATTGTATTAAATTAGCAAATTAAATAGGGGAACATATTAAAGAAGCTATCTGAATTGCTTCAGATAGCTTCTTTTTTTTCTAAATATTAAAATAATTTACTTCGTTCTGCCTAAAGCCGAATAGCTGATCTTAAGAGCATAGGCTTCACGTAATGCTTGCTTGATGTCGGTGATGACCCCCATTTTGGTTTCTCTGTCTGCTTTTATAGAAACCGTCATGAAAGGCTGGTCTTCTTCTTTCATACTCGACTTTTCCTGTGCGATGTAATCCTGAATTTCCGATATTTCAGCAAAAGAATCGTTTAATTGTACGCGGGTAGCAGAACCCATTTTGGCTCTGAATTCCTGTGTAGGTTCACCAACATAGACGAATGTTACAAGCGACTTTTTCTCCAGCTTCTGAAGCTCGGTTGCTTGGGGAGCTCTGAATGTTACTTTCAATGTTACTTCGCGCATAGATGTTACCATCATAACGAAGAACAGGAAGGTAAACACCAAGTCGGACAATGATGCCATACTGGGCTGGGGTACTTCGCGTTTTTCTCCACTACCAAATTTTCCCATTATTTTACTCCTCCATAATTTTTAGGCTCGGCTTCCGATATTTTTTGCGGATATACCGTCTGCACGGCCTTTTGTTGTTCTTCATCCAAGTCTACAAATTTTCTTCCGAATTTTTGCATGGAGATATCATCTCTCAATTCGTTGTATGCTGCCGCTATCTCATTTTGCACATCAATATAGGCTTGATAGGAGGTTCCTCGGTCATTTTGCAGGGAGATAACATGGTTCTTCGTTACCATCCTGTTTCCGAAATACGGAACATCCACCTCTATTTTTTCAGGCATGTGCTCATTGTTGGTCGGATTTTCGATAAAATCCTTCACCTTGTCTTTCAACTGATTCAACTGAATATAGTTGTCTCCACAAAGTATCTGGTTTGTACTGTTAACGAGTACCACCAAGATGTTTCTCTTTTTAATATCTACATCCTCACTCTTTTGATCCTTGGGTATAGGTGGAGGAAGACGCCTCGGCAATCCTCTATCGGTATCCATAGATGAGGTTAGGAGGAAGAACAGAAGCATCATAAAAGCAATGTCGGCCGTTGATGTTGAATTCACCTGGGGCACTTTTCTCTTCTTTCTTGCCATATAATTTTCTATAAATTACGATTTCGTAAAAAATTTCTTTACGCTTCCTATGATAATCGCCAATATGGTAAAGCCTAACATAATGTAGATTGAATAGAGAAACATGTCTGTCACTTTCAACCAACCCGGCGTATTGTAAGCTTCAACATCCGGTTTTGTTAACGCGGACATGGGGGTACCGTCTCCTATTGAATAGGTAACAAAGAACAGTACGACGAACAGCACGATAATGGCCAAACCAACAAGAGCTTTCTTTGGGTCTGTTCTGAAATTATTAATAAACTGAACGATTGCAAAGAATAATGTAGCTACCAATGTAATGCCAAAAAGGGTGTACATCCAATACAACAAGGCGTCCGTATATTTGGGATTCCACTGTCCGTTGTAGGGTTCATTTTCTCCCCCTCCAAAGAACATCCCTATGAGTACCAGCATGATGATAGTACATACTATCAATACCCAACTGGATATTTTTCGTATTTTAGTAACGGCCATGATTCGATTATTTGCTGTATTTATAATTGTATTTCAGCACCAAATCCACCAAAGTAATAGAGGCATCTTCCATTTTGTTGAGAATAGCTTCCAATTTACTTAACAGATAGTTATAAAATACTTGCAGAATCAAGGCAACGACCAGACCGGCTACGGTTGTGATCAACGCCACTTTCATACCTCCGGCAACAACCGTCGGGCTGATATCACCTACTTTTTCAATATTATCGAAAGCCATGATCATCCCGATAACCGTACCCATAAATCCTACGGAAGGGGCTATTGCGATAAACAAGGTGATCCACGAAAGATTCTTTTCCAACAAACCGCTTTGTACGCCGCCATACGAAATAACGGATTTTTCAACTACGTCAATACCCTGGTCTATTCTCAACAATCCTTGATACAGGATAGAAGCAATCGGGCCTCTTGTGTCGCGTGCAATTGTTTTAGCGCCTTCTACATCTCCCTTGTCAAGTGCGTCTTCGATACCTTTTAATAGTTTGCCGGGATTAACTTCAGCTAAGTTCAGGTAAATCACTCTCTCCAAACAAAATCCTAAACCTAAAATCAAGATGATTGCAATGGCCCCCATAAAACTGGCGCTACCTTCTATGAACTTAATTTTCAATTGATGGTGGATGCCGCTTTCAATCACTTGTTCCGTAGCTTCTTGTGCAAACATAAGAGTAGAAGTTCCAAGGGCGCACAAACCCAAGAATGCTTTAGCAAATAACTTTTTCATTGTGTGTCTAATTTTAAAAGATTAATAATTTTCTTGTTATTTTATTTTGTTTGTCATTTTCTTCTTTGTATCAATGAATTGCGGAGAGAGCGGGATTCGAACCCGCGATACACTTTTGGCGTATACACGCTTTCCAGGCGTGCCTCTTCAACCACTCGAGCATCTCTCCATTAAAGAGTATCATCCCTCCTTACAAAAACGAGCGCAAAATACGAAAAAAATTATAATCACAAACGTTTTAGCTACAAATCTTTTTAAATAATTCATACGTGTTTCTTCGTGTAATTTCTGTTGTTTCTTCAAATGAGAGAGTATAGATAGATGCAATTTTGGCTAATGTTTCTCTGATGTAGGAGGGTTCATTCCTTTTTCCTCTGTGAGGAACGGGAGGTAAAAAGGGCGAATCCGTCTCTAATACAATATCTTCGATGCTTGCGTGCATAAGTGTTTCCGGAAGTTTTGTGTTTTTGTACGTGACTACTCCGCCAATTCCCAGTTTAAACCCTAATTTCTTTATTTCTTTCAGATGGGCTTCTTTTCCTGAAAAGCTGTGAAATACGCCTTTTAATTTATCTTTTTTTATTTTATAAATACTGTCGAATACTTCGGGGAAAGCTTCTCTTGTATGGATTGCAACCGGTAAATCCAAGTCAATACTCCATTGCAATTGTTCTTCAAAGGCTGCCTTTTGCTCTTTCAGATAAGTCTTGTCCCAGTACAAATCAATTCCTATTTCTCCAATAGCACAATAAGGTCTTGTGTGAAGAAGTGATTCCATTTTACGGAGGATACCGGGATAATCTTTGTCCACACTCGTGGGATGAAGCCCCATCATGGGGTAGGCAAAGTTGGGATGAAGGTCGCATAATGCGTGCATCCGGTCGATGCTCGAAAGATCGATATTAGGTAAAAGGATACTTTCTATATCGGCAACCTGCGCCCTGCGGATCGCATCTTCCCGATCGTTGTCGAACTCTTCCAAATACAAGTGGCTATGTGTATCTATGATTCCCATGTGTTTATGATTTACGATATAGCAAAAGATTGCCGGCTTCCTTCAATATCTCCAGCCGTTTTTCCGGCACGTTGAGTTGTTTGAGATGACACAAGGCTTTCGTATATAGGTCTTCTATTCGATGGGTGGTTATATCTTTTACCCCAAGGTCGTTGTATATACGCTTAAAAGTTGCAATTTTTAGAGAAGGGTCGAATGTTTTTTGTCCAAACCATCGGTACATCTCTTCTTTTTGTTCCGTCGAGGCATGAGCCAATGCATGTACTAAGAGGAAAGTTTTCTTGTTGCAGAGGATATCGCCTCCTATATTTTTTCCGAAAGTATCTGTATCTCCGTACACATCCAGCAAGTCATCCTGAAGTTGGAAGGCGAGTCCGGTATAAAGCCCGTATTGGTATAAATGCTCTGCATCTTCGCGGGAGGCTCCTCCTGCGATAGCGCCTATTTTCAGACTACAAGCTAAGAGTACAGCGGTTTTCAGGCGAATCATTTCCATGTATTCCGCTTCCGTTACATCGGTGCGCGATTCAAATTCCATATCATAATGTTGCCCGCCGCAAATATCCAGAGCGGTGGTTGTAAACAAGTCGAGCGCTTCCTTCAGGTAGGAAGGGTGGCAACCGGCTATCAGTTGGTAAGATGCTATCAGCATAGCATCGCCCGATAAGATAGCGGTGTTTTCGTTCCATATTTTATGTACGGTAGGTTTGTTTCTTCGCTTGTCGGCCTGGTCCATCAGGTCGTCGTGCAGCAGAGTGAAATTATGAAAAACCTCTAAGCAGAGCGCCGGAGCTATCGAAGCTTCAATTGTATTACTATATATATTACAGGCAATGAGTGTGAGCGCCGGACGGATGCGCTTGCCTCCTATGGAAAGGATATACGAAATAGGCGTGTACAAACTGTTTGGCGATTTGTTGAAACGAAGTTGGGAGATTTCATTCTCCACCCGTTCTAAGATTTCATTCAGAGAAAACATACTTGTGCAAGTTGTTTTTATACAAAAAAGGCTGCGTTTTAGCAGCCTTTTTTATGTCGCGAAAATTCTCAAAAAACATCAAGCTCATTGAAAATTATTGCAATTTGAATGTAACAGGTACGGTGTATTTTACACGTACCGGTTTTCCTCTCTGTTTTCCGGGCGACCATTTCGGCATGGAGTTTATCACACGGAGGGCTTCTTTATCCAGCGAAGGGTCTACGCCACGTACTACCTCGGCATCTACTACCGAACCGTCGCGATTAATCACAAAAGCGCAAGTTACACGTCCTTGAATTCCGTTTTCTTGTGCAATGACGGGGTACTTAATGGAATTGCTCAGAAATCTCAGCAAATCACCCGTTCCTCCGGGGAATTGGGGCATTTCTTCCACCACCGTGAAAATCGGCTGAGCGGATTCTTCTTCTTCCTCCTGAATAGCGGCGGCAGGAGCTACGTACGTCTGAACCTGAGCAGCCGTCTGCGTATCTTCGGAAGATACGATTTCTTGTTGTTCAAGCTCTACATTATCTTCAACCACATTCAGCATCTCTGCCACAATAGGGGCGGGAGGCGGGGGGGGGGGGGAGGAGCGTCTTCCGGTCTTGTGATATCTACATCTTCTTCTAAGGCAATTTCCACAATGCCGGAGTCGCCAACCACTTCCATATTACGTGTACCCCATTCAAATCCGACAAACAAAACAGCGCATCCGATGACAAGTCCCATCAGAAAGCTGGGAGTTTTACCTCCTTCCAAGTCGGCTCTTTTAGTTTTTTTGACTTCCATACAATATATATTTTTTTGTTACGTGTTTCCCAATGCAGCAAAAATACAACTTTGTTTTATATCTCATTCAAAAAACACAAAAAAAATACTTTTTATTTTGTGTTTCCTTAAATCCGCAACGAATTTCGTTTATCGTTTGAAATGTTTTCAGGTCATACTTGTTGTTTTTGCAGTGAATTGCCGGAATTTTCAGCGCATAGTGCATATATGTTTATGACCGCTAACGGATTTTAAATTCAGTTAATTTGTGTACAATCCGATACTTGGACAGGAATATTGTTGTCGTATTGCTATTGTATTTTAAAGTTAATTTAGACATATATGTTATTTTATGAAATAGATTATACGTCTTTTGGTAATCTTATCGCTGACTTTTCAGGAAATCATTGTGATCATCATTTGGAATCATTACAATGAGTTCAACATTTCATTACAATGACTCCGGACAGACATCACAATGATTTCCGGAAGACATTGCAATAAATCCGCAACAACGCTGCAAATTGCCGAAATTTTCGTTAAAGTCAATTTTTTTTACTGTTTGGAATGAATATAAAGGCGTAAAAATTATTTTATCAAAATGAGTAATAAGAGGAAAATCTACAATAAAAAGAGAAGTATACGCCATTATCAGCCGTTCTTTGTCTTGATTTTGTGTATTAATCTTTCAAAATGTATTTCCCAAACTCTGAAATAAGGGCGTTTTTGGAGGCTTTCGGAGAGTTCAACGACAAAAAAGCGATTTTTTTCGATGCAAAATCTGACAATTTGCTATTTCTGACAATTTGCTATATGATGCAGTGAGGAGAAACCTAAACCAATTAAGGTTCGTCCGTTGTGATTACAAACATAAACACTACTTTTGCAATCAAACAACTATTTCATCAACCTGAATTAGCCTACCATGAGAACCGGTTACTTTCTACCTATATTATTAATGTATATGTTCCCCCTCGCCGGGTGCATTAACGAGTTTATCCCCAAAGATATTCGCGAAGAAAGCGGTTTGCTGATTATTGACGGCGCCATCACCGATGGAGAATCCGTCTTTACCCTGAGCCGTAGCGTGGGTATATCCGAAAAACTAAGCGAGGAGGTGATGATAGACCATGCCGTAGTGGCCGTGGAATCCAACGACGGCGCCCGCATCCCCGCTACCTTCGGCGGCGAGGGGCGATACTTGGCGCAAACGGGCAGCTTAGATACGAATTTGCAATACCGCCTCTCCGTAGAAGTAGATGGCGAAACGTATCAATCCGAATATCTCTCGCCCATCATTACGGCGGAAGTAGACAGTATCTTCCCTATGAAGAAGGAAGAGGGCGAGCCTGTATACATCTGTCTGTCTTCGCACGCTCCGGAGAACAGCAGTAAGTATTACCGCTGGAAATACCACGAAACCTGGGAAGTAAAGGCCGAACTCTACGCCAATGCACGCTGGAACGACGGCCCCGGAGAGGAAGAAGTAATTTTTCATTCGCGCTACACATCCGAAAACACATACTATTGCTGGGGCAGGGATTCTTCCAAGAGTCTGATTCTGGGCAATACCGAAAAACTCAATCGGAATATCGTCTCCCAACAGAAGATTATACAAATTCCCTGTGATAACGACAAGCTCTCCATCCTCTATTACATAGAAGTAGAGCAGATGCAAATACGTGAAGCCGCCTACCGGTATTTTTCGGATATACAGGAACGGGCGGAACGCGTCGGTGATTTGTTCAGCCCTGTGTTGAGCGCCGGATTGAGGGGGAACATCCGTTGTGTGAACGACCCCGAACAGATGGTGGTTGGTTATATCGACGTATCTACAACCACCCGAAAGGAACGGTATGTATGGGAAAAAGAAGGCCTATACGAGTTTCCCGGACTTCGTTGCCGCATGATTTACGAATGGGGAGGAAAGGGCGAAGCTATTTTTTCTTACGAACATTCTCGCGCGCCATACCAATGCGTAGATTGCCGAGAGAAGGAACACGCCTCCAAACTTAAACCCGACGGCTGGCCTACGGACCATTTATAAATGAAACATGTCTTGAGTTTAGTTATGCTTGCCACAAAAAAACAGCGGGAATTTTTATGCGTATCCACATAAACACTACTTTTGCAATCAAACAACTATTTCATTAATCTGAATTAGCCTACCATGAGAACCATTCATTTTCTACCTATATTATTAATGTATATGCTCCCCTTCGCCGGGTGCATCAACGAGTTTATTCCCAAAGATATTCGCGAAGAAAGTGGTTTGCTGATCATCGACGGTACCATCACCGATGGAGAATCCGTCTTTACCCTGAGCCGTAGCGTGGGTATATCCGAAAAACTAAGCGAGGAAGCGATGATAAACCATGCCGTAGTGACGGTGGAATCCAACGATGGCGCTCGCATCCCTGCTGCCTTTGGCGGAGAGGGGAGGTATACGGCGCAAACCGGCCATCTGGATGCGAATTTACAATACCGCCTTTCCGTAGAAGTGGATGGCGAAACCTTCCAATCCGAATATCTCTCGCCTATCATTACGGCGGAAATAGACAGCGTCTTTCTTACGAAGGAAGGAAAAGGCGCTCCCGTTCTGGTTCGCTTATCTGCCAACGGTGGAAACGGCAGTAAGTATTATCGCTGGAAATACCGCGAAACCTGGGAGGTGAAGGCCGAACGCTATGCCGATGCCCGCTGGAATGACGGCCCCGGAGAGGAAGAGGTGATCTTCCATACGCTTCATACTTCCCAAAATACCTACTACTGCTGGGGCAGAGATTCCTCCAAGACGTTGTTGCTGGGCGATACCGAGAAACTCTCTCAAAACATTATCTCGCAACAAACGATAGCCGAGATCCCTTGCAACCACGACAAATTCTCTATCCTCTACCATATCGAGGCGGAACAGATGCAACTACGCGAGGCTGCTTACCGTTATCTTTCGGATATGCAGGAGCGGGCCGAGCGGACGGGCGATTTGTTCAGCCCCGTACTTAGCGCCGGATTGAGGGGGAACATCCGTTGTGCCGGCGATCCCGAACGCTTGGCGATTGGTTACATCGACGTGTCTACTACCACCCGGAAAGATCGGTATGTATGGGAAAGAGAAGGCTTTTACGAACCGCCGCAAGTAGAATTGGCAGATTGGGGTGGGCGACTCTGCAGCGATTATTCATGGACGGAATCTCATCACCCACCCATTTTAGTGTATAGAGAATCTACGGTTGACGTCATCCACTGTGTGGATTGCCGCGAGAAGGAGCACGCTTCCAAGAACAAACCCGTCGGATGGCCTACCGAACACTTATAAATGCACCATTGAATATACCCATGAAACAATACCTGTTTTCCCTTTTGTTTTTGCTCGCCGCCCTCCTTTGCCGGGCGCAGGAAGAAGAAACGAATGATTATTTGCTGCACGCCGGCGTAGGGGCCGTAATTTATTCGGGCAAGGAAGAGGCCGTCTATCCGCGCGTCCGGGAACATCCTTATTTGGATACGAAACAATACCGGGAAGGAACGGTTTGCTTTGACGGACGAGTGTATCCCAAGCAACAGATGCGGCTCAATGTGTACACAGACGAACTAATCATCCTCTTGCCGGACAACCGCGCCGGCATTGTGCTTCCTTCGGAACGGATGGATTCCGCCGTCTTTTCCCCATATGCCGTTTTCTATCATACGCCGGTACAGGATGAGGCGAAAGAACAACGCAGCCTTCCCGATAAAGGCTATTACGCCCGACTCCACAACGGCAAGTTTACCGTGTGGAAACGACAAACAAAACTTATCGAACGGGTGACCAACGGGATGAATATCGAACAGATATTCACCTCCCGAACCCGGTATTATGTCTATAAGGACGGACGCTACCGAAGCGTGGGAAACAAAAGAAACTTGCTCAAACTCTTTGCCTCGAAGAAAAAGGAACTGAATCTGTATATCCGGCAGCAGCGCCTCAACTTTAAAGACGAGCCGGACGATGCCATCGTTCGCACGGTGAAGTATTACGAATCCTTAAATCCATGATGATGAAGAAGACAATAAAACTCCTCCTGCTCCTCTCGCTGCCTGCCGCCTTGTGGGGACAGGAACGCATCAGCCTTAGGCTGGAACAACGTCCGGCGGAGGAACTTTTCCGCTATATAGAAGACCATACGCCTTTCCGCGTTTTCTGTCCGCCGCAGTATGCCGATACGCTTACGGTTTCGGTGCAGGCCGACGGCGTCGAACCTGTCGCCCTCCTGCGCACCGCCTTGCAGGGTACGGCATTGAAAGTATCGCAATACAAAAACGACTTGTTTATCACGCCCAATGCCGAGTTGATAACCTCGCTACCCGCCGGGTATTTCGAGCGAATCGTACGGCGGGAAGAGACGGATGCCACGAGGCTTACGGTCTTTGAAACTCCTCCAACCCGCAAGGAAGAGCCGGATTTGCGCGTGTACGAGTTGGACGAAGTGTTTGTCTCCTCTACCCGTATGCGGGAAAATGTGCGGGGTACAACCTTAGGCGTAGAACGCCTCGAAGTAAAGGCGATCAAGAATATCCCGACCGTCTTTGGCGAACGGGACATCATGCGCGTGGTTATCTCGTTGCCGGGCGTCAAAACCGTGGGAGAAGCTTCGAGCGGCTTCAATGTGCGCGGCGGGGCTACCGACCAGAATCTGATCCTCTTCAATGGCGGAACGATTTACAACCCCACGCATCTGTTTGGTTTCTTCTCGGCCATCAACCCCGAAGTGGTGCAGAATATGGAACTGTTTAAGAGCAGTATCCCGGCCAAATACGGCGGGCGAATCTCGTCCGTGCTCGAAATAAACGGACGGGAAGGGGGCAAGGAGAAATTTGTCGGCTCGGCCAGTCTGGGGTTACTCACCAGCCAACTCACGCTGGAAGGGCCTATCTCCGGCGGGAAAACTTCCTACCTCGTGGGCGGACGTACCACGTATTCGGATTGGATACTGAAGAAATTGCCCGAAAAAAGCGGCTATCGCGACGGAAACGCAGGCTTCTACGACTTGAATGCTTCGCTGGCCCATAAGTTCAGTAATTACGACAATCTGACCGTTAACGGATACTTCAGCCGAGACCGCTTCGGCTTTAATGCCGACGAGCAGTATGCTTACCGAAACGCGAATGCCTCGCTGAAATGGCGGCATATCTTCAGCCCGGAACTCTTAGCTACGCTGAGCGGCGGATACGACCATTACGACTATACGACCCGCAATACGGAGACGCCGGCCAATGCCTACAACCTTTCCTTCGGCATCGACCAATACTACGGCCGATTGGATTTCACCCGCTATGCCGGCTCACATACCATCGACTTCGGACTAAGCGGCCTCCTTTACGACCTGAATCCGGGACATTATGCTCCCATAGGCAGCGAATCTTTGGTTATCGACGACCAAATGCAGCGCGAGCGAGCCTTAGAGTCTGCCGTTTACATAGGCGATCGCTGGGACATTACCCGACGATTCTCTTTAGACCTGGGCGTGCGCTATACGATGTATAATGCCGTAGGCCCGCGTACGTATAATCGCTACGAGAGCGGAACGTTGCCTTCCCTCGCTACGATTACCGAAACAGCGACTGCCGGCAACGGGCGTTTTTACCATACCTACCACGGCCCCGAATTTCGTATCTCAACCCGCTATGAGTTGGCCGACGGCTTCTCGTTCAAGGCCGGCTACAACACCATGCGGCAGAACATCCATAAGTTGTCCAACACCACCATCATGGCGCCTACCGATACCTGGAAGCTCAGCGATGCGAACATCCGCCCCCAAACCGGCTCGCAGACAACCGCCGGCTTGTACGGGAACTTCTCCGGGCTATCGCTCGAAACTTCGGTCGAGGCTTATTACAAGACGATGAACGATTACTTAGACTATCGCAGCGGCGCCAAACTGCTGATGAACCACCACATCGAAACCGACGTGCTGAGCACCGAAGGACAGGCCTACGGTATCGAACTGATGGTGCGCAAAACGGCGGGCAAACTGAACGGATGGGTGAGCTACTCCTACTCGCGCACCTTGCTCCGCCAGCACGACCTGCGCATAACCGCGCCCGTCAATAACGGCGACTGGTATGCGGCCGACTACGACAAACCGCACGATGTGAAGTTTGTGGGCAACTATTAAGTTTACCCAGCGTTACAGCATGTCGCTCAATTGCGATTACAGTACCGGCCGGCCCGTTAGTCTTCCGGTAAGCAAGCATTACTACTCCGGAGGCGAGTTTGTTTACTTTTCCGAACGGAATCAATACCGTATCCCCGACTTTTTCCGCTTAGACATTGCGGTGAATATCGAACCCAGTCATCACCTCACGGCGCTTACCCACAGCTCCGTTTCGCTGGGCGTTTACAATGTAACCGGGCGCAAAAACGTCTATTCCGTTTATTACGTAGCCGAGGATGGGAGGCTTAAGAGTTATCAACTCGCTATCTTCGGCGTTCCCATTCCTTACATATCCTATAATATAAGGTTCTGAGCGATGAAAACACATACCCTATCCTATTCTCTGATTCTTTTTTTTCTGCTCGCTTTCGCCGCGCGGGCAGAAGTGCGCGAACGCATCTATCTGCAAACAGACAAACAGGTATACCTGTCGGGCGAACATTTGTGGATGAAACTCTATCTTACCGACGCCGGCGGCAAACCCACAGACTTCAGTAAGGTGGGTTATGTAGAATTGGCAGACGGTTCTCAGCCGCACATACAAGTGAAAATAGAGATAGCCAACGGCGTGGGCGAGGGCTGGATGGAACTACCCTCGCGCCTGCCTACCGGTTATTATCGCCTCATCGCCTATACCCGTTATATGGAGAATGAGGGAGAGCCGGTGTATTTCCATAAGACAATCGGCATTGTCAATACCTACCGTGTAGACCGGACCATCCCGACGGATACAAGCGCCGCACCGCCCCGGATTTCCGCTCTTCCGCCTTCCGAAGGAGGAGTGAGCGTTACGCCCTCTGCCTCCACGTATCTTACCCGTACGCAGGGCGAGTTGCGTATAGACGGATTGCCCGCAGGCATACATTCTCTGGCCGTATCGGTGGCCGGAAACGAGTTTATACCCGTACCGGAAACAACAACCATCCGCCGCTGGCACGAGGGCTTGTCTTCCCTGTCCGGTATCGAACGGGGAGAAACGCCCCTCCTTCTGCCGGAGTATGAGGGGCACATCCTGCAAGGGCGACTGCTCAACGCACAGACGGGCGAGCCTGTACGGACGGAGGCCTCGGCTTTGATAGGCTTTGTGGGTGACGATATCCGTGTTTTCGGCGGACAGGCCGACAAGCAATCCAACATTACTTTCTTCACCGACCGTATCGGCGGCAAGCAACGGCTGGGCGTTGTTGTCTATTCGATGGCTCACGATACGGCTTGTCGCCTTGAACTCCAATCGCCTTTCGTGG
This sequence comes from Tannerellaceae bacterium, assembly GCA_031284375.1. Lineage (GTDB taxonomy): Bacteria > Bacteroidota > Bacteroidia > Bacteroidales > Tannerellaceae > DFXE01. Next base: position 25,405 of record JAISZY010000249.1, read on the forward strand.
TCCATCCTCCCATGCGTATGCCCGCCTTCTCCCTCCACCCTGCCTGGGAGAAACCGCTGGAACAACGCAGCATCGGCGTACAGACTCTCTATTCGTTTGCGTACGATTCGATAAGCCGGACATCGCCCTCGGAACCTTATTTCCGGTGGAAGCCGGACGTTACGTATCTACTCGACGAGTATACGCGCTTTGCGCAGATGCAAGAGATGTTTATCGAGTTTATACCTTACCTCACGTTTCGGATGGAAAACGGCGTGCGCCGGTTGTCGGTCATCCTCGAAGATTTCTCGCCGGGCGCTCATTCGCTGGCGTTGCTTGATGGGGTTCCCATCAAGGATCATACATTTCTGTACAACTACGACCCTCGCCGGCTCAGACGGGTGGATATCTACCGGACTCCTTTTTACTTTGGGGGGCAGCGATTCGAGGGCATCGCCTCGTTTGCAAGTATCCTGAACGACCATCCCGGCCTGACGTCTACTTCCGCCACCCGCCTGCTTGGTTACGAAGGTACGCAGTCCTTCCGGCATTTCTATGCTCCTTCCTACCCCCTGTCGGGTAATGAAACCGAACGGAGTCGCGTTCCCGATTACCGTCATACACTCCTCTGGGAGCCGGCGGTGCAGACTAATGGTCGTTCGTCCGTTACCATTCCTTTTGCAACATCCGACCTCACAGGAACTTTCCTTATAACCATAGAAGGCCTTACCAAAGCCGGACGCCCGGTACGGGCTACCGCCTCTTTTACGGTGGAAGAGCGTCGGGGTTGGTAAGTGTGGATAGGGGTTGGGGGGTGTTGTTAACCGCCCCAACACCCACAAACCCCCCCGACGCTCTGTGTCCGGCGGTTTCAACCGGAGATGAGTTTTAAATTCTGGTATACCGTTTTTTCGCTTCCGGCTTGAGGGAGGTAAGGTCGGCAATTTTTACCGGCAAGCCGGCTGCGATACTCTTTCGGGCTGCGATACCTACCAGGCAAGCGAACACGCCATCGCGTATGTCGGCGCATTGCTTGTAAGGGTCGGCAATATTGGACAAAAATATTTGATCTTTCAGCAATTGATCTCCCCCTCCATGTCCTGATGTACCGAATGGAATCTGGATATATTCCCGCTTGGAGAAGTTTTTGAACACAACAATCTCGTCGTAATTGACATCCCTCACCGGACGAGACTCCTCAATCCATGCATCTATCCGTCCTTTCGTTCCGTTGAAAGCGATACGATATCCTTCGTAGGGAGAGTAGGCTGTTAAGGAATACGATACTTGTACACTGTTGGCATAACGAATGGTTGCCGCCATTTTGTCGAATATATTGATGTCGTTCTTGAATACGCATCCGTCTCTGAGGTAGCCATCGTATTTTTCGTTGTCTACATACAACTGCTTGTAATAGTTGTTTCTTAAAATATCGAAGTAGAATTTGCACGATTTACTTTGCGGGCAAGTGCGACAATTTTCGGCGCGGATGTTTCCGTTTTTCCCGTAATGGTTTAGTTCCCCCAGGGCATAAACGCTTTCCGGCTCGCTATCGATCCACCAATTGAGCAAATCAAAATGATGGCTTGCCTTATGTACCCAAAGCGAACCACTGTTTTCCACCAACCGGTGCCAACGTCTGAAATAATCTGCACCATGGGATGTGTCTAAATACCAATGAAAGTCCACAGAAGTAATATCTCCTATTTCGCCGGCCCTCAGCAGTTCCCATATTTTGGCACGATGGGGCGAATAGCGATAATTAAATGTGATTCTACATTTTTTGCCTGTTTTCTTTTCGGCGTCGATGATAGCCTGCGCCTTGACTTCGTCGGTAGTAAGCGGTTTTTCCGTAATAATATCCGCCCCCAGTTCCATCCCCCGGATAATAAACTGATGATGTGTAGAATCCATGGTAGTAACGATAAGTAAATCCGGTTTGGTTTCCCGCATCATTTTTTCGAAGTCTGTAAATGTAGGACAATCCACTCCAATCAGTTTTTTACCGGTCTCAACCCTCCCTTGATTTTTATCGCACAATCCTACAAACTCAATTTTATCGGGATAACTTTTCACAAGATCCGTTCCCCACATACCGCATCCCCTTGACCCGGTGCCTACCAAAGCCACTTTCAGCCGATTGGCGTTAGGAGCATGTACGGTATTCGTTTCAGCTTTCATTTCAGAGAGAGGGTTCAATAAGGTTGTTCCCGTCATAATACCTGCCGTAGTCAAGAAATCTCGTCTTGACATGTGATTTGTTGTTTTCATGATACTTTTTTTTAATGGTTTCTTTATTTTCGGTAATCTGGTAATTGCATAAATTCATCTTTATTGGTAACGACATCAACTTCATTTTGTGGAATAGGTCGATTAACATGGTATGGTTTCATTCTGATATGAACATCCGGATTATATTTCATGGCACGTTCATATAGTTTATTTGTTCGTTTTAAAGTATACCATCTAAAACCTTCCATACTTAATTCTCTCATGTTTTCATCCAAAATGAAATCTAAATTAATCATTTCGGGAGTAACTTCCAACTCTTTTTCATGTCCTTTTATCAAGGCTCTTGTCCTTAACTGATTAATTAACGTTGCGGCTTCTGTATTGTTGCCTAAATACATCTGCAATTCGGCTTCTGCCAGATAAACCTCTCCTAAACGAAACCATATAAAATCTTTATGCCCTTTTTCGTCTTTCGCAAATTCGCGGGAAGAATCTAATAGTTTCAGATTCGTATGATAACAAGACCGTCCGTTCATGGTCGGTTCTCCTGTTTCAAGATTATATATATGATTCATACCCTCAATATATAATTCATGTTTTAATGGATGTGTTTCCGCTCTTTTCCGTCCTTCTTCCACTTCCTGGTCGGAAACAGTTGTAAAGCGTCGTATCAACACGGTGTCTTCCAATACCGGTTTTGCATCCCAATTATCTGGAATCCAGCACCAATACTCTTGCAACGAGCCATACAGCCGTTTATCGTATAAGCTGAAATTCCGAATCATAAATAAAGAAGGCATAGCCCACCTGTATTCACGTCCATAATAGAGCGTGTGACTCCATAATGTAAGAATCGGAGCGTTATCCACTGCGGACTTATTATACCATCCTACTCCATAACGATGTAATCCATTCGCTGTTCCTTCATTATATTTCAAATCTGTTGAGTATTGAACGGACCATATTATTTCGTCATTTATCTGGTTATTAACATCAAAAATCATTGCATAGTCGTCTAATAATCTGTAGTTGTAATCCGAACGGATGGATCGTGTTAAACTCAGCGCTTCCGTATAACAACGATTTCTGGTATATCCGGCGCTACTTATTACATCATCCGGATAACCGGAGAGCGACATGAGTGATTTCATTTGAAGAAATTTACGTACTCCGTCATTCATTCTGCCCCATTGACTTTCCTGAGGTTTCTTTAATCCGATAGCAGCAACATTTAAATCTTCTAAGATTTGTTTGTAAAATGCAGCTACTCCAGGTTGGTATCCTTCTGTTTTGACACCTGCAGTGCTTTGGATTGTAAAATGGGCTCCATCTCCGTATGTTTCAACAATAATCCATAGATAAAATGCGCGTAGGGCATGAGCTTCTGCTCTTAGTTCTATTTGCTTTTCATCGCTTAGATTAGCAAGTTCAATCGTTTCGATTGATAAATTTGCCACATTTAACGAATTATATAACTGACGCCAAAAGTCCCGGTTCCAGCCATTATTTATCATTTGCGTATCATAGTATTCACCAAAATACCGCCAATCATTTCCATTTACAGCTACTAATTGTTCGTCTGCTCCCATAGAACTAAATAGATACAAACGCTCCAAAAAATCCCGATGCGTATTATACAAACTCTCAATAAGTCTCTCGCAGCCTTCCGCTGTCATGGAGTAATTTGTTGTAATATTTCCTTTCGGATCTTCTTCCAGAAAATCTGAACAAGAATATAAAATCCCGACTAATGGCAGTATTATTGCCCAATATTTTGTTTTCATATTTTCAACTGTTTAAAAATCAATATTAATGCCCATAGTATAGATAGTAGGAATATTAAAGTCGAAGTTCGGGGCTTCTGGGGTAACATCTTTTACGCAAGCTTTATATAAATAACCCAGATTCCGAACTTGTCCGTACAGTCTGATTTTTGATAGCCCCCAATTTGCAGGAATATGTGAAACAAAGTTGTACCCGATCGTAATTTCTTGAACTTTTATATAATCGCCTTTCATATATCCTCCTGTACCACTAAATGGATCATAACCGCTTAATTTGTCAGCACGTGTGAATTCGTTGGTTGGATTATCCGGTGTCCAGAATTTGTAACTGGATGGCATCCATCGTAGACCATCACGTGTAATCATTCCTGCATACGTATTGGGGTGAATAAGATAACCGAAAGTCATATTCAAGTTTATGGCAGCATCGAAATTCCTCCAGTGGAATGTGTTATAAAAAGAAGATACTACTTTCGGATCTCGTTGCCCCAAGATAATTTTGTCTAATTCTCCGATGCTTCCGTCGTTATTTCGATCTTTCACTTTTATATCTCCGGGCGTTGATCCATATCTCTGGGCTTCTTCGGCTTCATTCAGTTGCCAGATACCAATTTTCTCATAATCATAAAAAACCCCTAAAGGTTGGCCTATAAACCATGAATTGTTTTTTAAATCTCCTCCACCCAGCAATTCCGTGATTTTACTCCAATTACGGGCAAATGTCAAAATTGTTTCCCATGAAAATTGCTTCGTTTTCATGGTCGTCGCTTGAATATTGATTTCGATACCTCTGTTTTCTGTTTTACCAATATTTTGCCACACTTGAGAAAAACCGGTGAAATAAGGTAATGTACGTTGCATCAATAAATCGCTTGTCTTTGTTAGATACCCTTCAACATAGCCGGAAATACGATTGTTTAACAAGCCAAAATCTATTCCAATATTTGTTGTTCGTGATATTTCCCAGCCTAAGTCGCTATTAGGAATCATAGATGGACGATAAACAAATATTTTATTTTCAGCATCTTCTCCAAAAAGATAGTCATATCGTGTAAGTCCTGCAATTGTTTGATAAGGATTAATTGCCGAGTTGCCTACAGTACCATAAGACATTCTAATTTTCAATGAATTTAGCCAATCTCGTTTCACAAAGAAATTTTCTTCCGAAATACGCCAAGCTACACCTCCTGATGGGAAAAAAGCCCACTTATTCCCTTTGGCCAATCGAGATGAACCGTCTGCTCGTATCGCTATATTTGCGTAATATTTCTCTTGAGAATCCCATCGAATTCTGGTCAGAAAGGATGCCAATGTCCATTTCTGATAGCTAC
>JAISZY010000051.1 GCA_031284375.1 Tannerellaceae bacterium
CTCTAAAAACCCCAAACTCTGCGTTACGCTCCGTCGGCAAAATGCTCATTTACTTTAGTAAACTCCGCTTTTGCCTCTGTCGCAAGCCTTGATTTTGGGGTTTTTAGAGGTGCCCATAAGAAAACGCGATAGAATATGCAACAGGATTTTGAAAAAGAAGAATTTGACTTTTTTAATAGTCGCACGCCCCGGAACGAAAAATTCTGGCTCAGACTGGGCGGCCAACCGGACTTTACGGACCAAGTTGTGCTCGAAGTAGGATGTGGCCATGCGAAAAAAGTGGTTGACGTGGATATCGACACCAACCGTATTGCTTTTGCCCGGAAATATCTTGCGCTGCACGAACCGCAATACGCCGGCGTGGTGGAATTTTACGATATGGAACTGGAAGATTATCGCCGGATTTTCCGGGATTCGGGGCTTCGGATTGTTTCTTTCCGGGTAAATGTGAGCCGCAACTTAGTGTTGCGATTCTTCTCCTTCATCCGTTTTGTTTTCCCTTTTTTGCGGGAATACTTCGCCCACAATATTTATGCTGTTTTGCAAAAAGAGTAAAAGCGAAACGGTTCGGCGTACATCCGTTTGCGCTCAGCGGAGGGGGATGTTTTTCAGTTTCTTCTTCTCTTCCCGTATCAGGTGCGGGAGTTCTTTCAGAAAACCATAGTAACGGGGGATGTTCTTCCGGGGTTCTTCGCAGGCTCTGTACAACCATTCCAAGCTGACCGCCCGCATCCAGCGGGGAGCGCGCCGGACGTGTCCCCTTCCGGCATTGAAATTAAATATGGCTCCGAAGCCAAACATCACGCCCCGGCGTAGATACGGTTGGAGTTTGTTCATGAAAAATTCTTGCTTGGGAGCGCCCAACGACACCCAGATAATATCGGGACGGTCGGCGTTGATTTTATCGGCTATCGAACGGTAATCGAAATCTTCCACCTTCCGGAAAGGTAGCGTTTCGAAACGCATCGTGCGGATTTGCGGGTCCATTCGGCTCAAATTCTTTTTCAGTCCCTCCAATATTTCGGGCGTATTACCCAGGAAATATTGTCTGTATTTGCGCATCCGTACATATTTCAGAAACAAATCGGCTCCGATGTAGGGCGAAAAATGTTTTTTGTGGAGACATCCCAGCAGTTTGGCCAGAATCGAACCGTCGCAGATGTTTACCAAGGCCTGGTTTACTACCGTTAGAAATTCGGGATTCCGGTTCGCCACCGTGAGGTTATTGCTTTCGATGGAACAAACATAGCCTGCGATTCCTTCCGAAATAGCGTGTTGAATCGCCTCGTCGACCTTGCTTTTATCAAATTCCATTTTTACGCGAAAGTAATAGCCCTCCCGGTTCATCCCTTTTCTATTTGGCGCTTTATCCAATCGTATTGCTGCTTGAGTCCTTTTTCGAGCGAGACCTGCGGCTCCCATCCCAGGATGTTCCGCGCTTTTGTATAATCGGCGCAACGCGCTTTGTCGCCTTCGGGCTTGGAGGTATCGTAAAAGATGGGAATATCTTTGCCCGATATGTTTACAATAATTTCCGCTATCTCTCCGATGGAGGTACAAACCGGCGGTCCGATTTGAATCACGCCCTGCCCCCAGCCTTTTTCGAGCGTTAGGCAGAGGGCGTTTACCACATCGTCTACATGAACAAACGCCCGTCCCTGCCGTCCGCTTCCCCACACATGGAAATCTTCCTGCGGATATCGCACCGCCTTGCGGATTAAGGCCGGAATAACCTGACTTCGTTCTCCATAGTCGCAAGGCGTACCGTATACGTTGTGAAACATCAGGATACTGCACGGTATACCGGTTTCTTTTTCCAGGAAGCCGGTTTCGATCTGTCCTCCCAGCTTACTCCAGCCGTATCCGGATTCGGGGAAGGCGGGAAAGAGTTCTTCTTCTTTCAGCGGAACCGCTTCCAAGGAATTTTGGCGGGTAGCCGGAAAGCTACACGCCGTTCCTGCGTACACGAAACCTTTGAGGCGTTCTTTCCCGGCTTTCCGGCAGGAATGAATCACGTTGGAATTTATCAGATGATTCATTCTGTATAACTCGCCCTGGTTGCCGAAAACATAATCAATCCCGGCCACAATGTCGGCCAAATGAACCACGTAATCTACTTTGCGGACTATATCGTCCGCCCGGTCGGCAATGGACAAGTCGATGTGGAAGAAATGGGTGTTTACATCTATGACCGGATTCCCGTCTTCGTCGTTTAAGTACTCTAATTTCCCTCTCCAGAGGTTGTCCGCCACATACACCTCGTTCTTTTGTTCAACAAGACGCTTCACCAGATTGGAACCAATCATTCCACATCCGCCTGTTACTAAAATCTTTTTATTTTCCATTTATCGCACTAATTTAATCCGCCCATCCACGCCCTGTTTTCCGATAAACGGTTTTGAACCGGGCCACGAATTGGGCGATGGAGTAATCGTCTTCTATCGTTTGTCGCGACCTTACGGCCAGCGCATGCAGTAAATCTCTATCGGCGTCGAGTTCGCATATCGCGTTGGCCATTTCCTTGGCAGACGATACCAATCTTCCGTTATCCTCGTGCACCACCAACGGGATGGAGCCTACGGACGAGACCAGCGGCACGGTAAAGTTTGCCATACTTTCCAGCAAAGTGACGGGCAAACCCTCGCCATGAGAGGGCAGCAAAAAGAGATGCGCCGCCTGCAAGACCGATTGTTTCTCCTCCCCGAATACGATACCCATGTCCTTTATGGAATCGAGCAAATCGGGAGAAAGCGTCTGCATAAACCAATCTTTATCCGGCCCTGCTCCGCACAGATAAAAGGTAAACGCAATTCCTTTGTCTTTCACCATCTTCAACGCCTCGGCAATTTTGCCCAATCCTTTTTCCCGGATGATGCGTCCCAGAAAGACGAGGGACAAACCGGAACGGAAATCTTTTTCTTCTTCGTAAAATTCCGGCACGGCAATCGCATTGGGTATCACCGCTATCTTGCGTTCGTTTATATTCGGGTAATGGGTCTGCAAAAAAGACTTCTCCATTTCGCTCAGCACAACGACAACCGGCGCCTTTTGCAGAAAAAAACCAATAAGAGGTTTCCATCCCCCCGGCGGGCGATTCATATATTTCCCTCCGTGAAGGTGCAGAAGCACAGGGATACGCCTCAACCATAGCGGCACGAAAAGGAAGATATCCCGGAGCAGCGCCCGCGGTTCAAACGCCAGATTAAAATGCGCTATCTCCACGTGTTTTATACTCCATATACGGACAAAGGCGTTTATCAGTCGGCAAAACCATCGGAAGCCTCTTTTCTCCGTATCCTTCTTTCCTACAATAAAGGGAATGTACCGGTAGTCTTTCATCTCCCGTATGAGCAATTGAGCGACAGAGGAAATACCGCTGATATTGTCCGAAGGATTCAGCGACGGAGTAATCAGTAATACCCTGGGGTTGTTATCTTTTTCCATCGTTATAACACAGGTTTAATGACGTAAGCATGTTGCAATCTTTTATTCTCCGGCGGCGGCGTCATATAATCCGGCCCGAACTGTGTGATAAGATACGCTTCCGGAACGTGAGGCGCAAAGAAAGACGCATCCTCAAAGGTTATTTCACGTAGCGGATAGATGTCTTCGTACCGGGAATAACAACTCCAGGCAACATCAAATCCCGGTCCGATAAAACAATTCGTTCCCAAGGTTTTGTTCCGCGTAATCTTCTTCCTTACCATCTTCTGATATCCTATCACCAAGAAACGGAAAACAGGATGGAAGAAAGCAAGGATTCGACGGATAAGGGATTTGCGCGTAAAATAAACCGAATCCAAACATTTGCAGATAAATGTATAGTAGGTCTTCAGCATCTGTTCCCAACGAAAAACAAGGGGCCGGCGATGAAAACGGTCGGCCGGAAAGATATCTAAGAACAGACCCTTCTCGCAAGCTTCATCTTCAAAACCGGGCGAGAGGATAAAACTCTTCTTATCTCTCACCTTACAAGGCAGCGGCAGATAATGGTAATGCGGGTCGGTCTCGCGCGTTTGGAGCATCATATCGTCCGGAAATTCTTCGACCGCTATCCGGAGAAATCGTTCATAGTCTTCCCGCTGCATACAAATATCCAAATCGTCGTCCCAGGGGATAAAACCTTTCCGGCGAACAGCCCCAAGTAGCGTTCCCGAACAAAGCCAATACTTTATGTCATGTTTTCTGCATAGATAATCAATCACTTTCAGCATACGGAGCAACACCAACTGAGCCTGCCTCAGCACGGTTTCTCCTTCCCGGCGATTGTCCGGAAACTTTTTACAGAAATCAATAACGTCGTTCATAATAAGATTCCATTATATTAAACTATACTTTTTTACGCCTCTGAAACGGAATGTAAACAAAAGAAATTCCGACAAAACTACCAACACAGCCACGCTGTAAATAGATAAAATGCCCAATCCCCAAAGAGTAGACAAGCCCGCTATATGGAAAAACGAAACCGCCACCACCGTCCAGTTGGTATAATGCACATGACCCATAGCCGCCAGAAACGGATAGCCCAATAGCATGGAGGGGATGGTAAGGAAGCAGCCGCACATCAGAATCCGGAACACCGCCAGACTACCGCTCTGGGCCGATTCGCCGTAAATGATTCCTATCAGCAGGGAAGAACAAAGCAATATGACTATCAACAAAACAACGTTTACCGGAACGATATGTTTCAACAAACGTTTGAAGAAAGGCGCATCCTGCGTCTTGGCTATGTGGGGAAACAAAACGCCGGTGAAAGGTATCAGCAACTGATTGTAGGCCTGATATAACTTCTCGGCCGCCGAATAATAACCTACCGCCGTATTTCCGCAAACGAATCCTATCGCCAACGTGTTGATGTTGGTAAACATGGATAGCGACAACCGAGACAGGAAATACGTAAAACTATCCGTAAATGCAAAACGAATTTCTTTCAGCGCCGGAATAAACCACCGCCTCTTTTCTCGGAAGTAAATAATATACACGCTGATAAAGCCGGCCAAGATGAATCCTATGCTGTAAAAAACAGGCACCAGCATATAGTCTTGAGGTTTCCGGATAAAGATAAAGAAGGGAATGAAACTTACCGACTTGGCAATAATATTGAACACCGTGATGTATTTCATCTTTTCCATCCCCTGAAAGTACCACATGGGAAACATCATATTCCCCACAACAATCCCGAAGTAGGAAATAAAAAACAACGACTCCTGCTTGAATTTATCTACAAAGAAGGTGAGCAAAAGAAGCGCCAGGAAACTCACGGAAGCCAACAGGAAGCGGCAGATAAAGGCGCTATTCAGATACCGGTTAATCGCTTCCGGGCTATTCCGGTGTGTCGATATATACTTCGTGGCCGACAAGTTGAACCCGAAATCGGTAAACATCACAAAATACTGTATCACCGTATAACCAAACGAAACCAACCCCCAATATTCTACGCCCAAGACGCGAAACAAAAAAGGAAAGCTCAGCAACGGCATCAAATAATTAATCCCCTGCAACAAAACCAAGGCTACGAAATTCTGAGCCATCGGTTTCTTCAGTAGCTCTGAAATATTCGGCATCAGGAGCGATTCTTTACTCTGCGATATTCGTCGAGGAGGGAACTTGTTTGTTCTTTGCAAAACAGGTAAGCCACGCATACAAACAAGGTAAAGACTACCATCCCAATGGCGGCAAACAGTTTGCGGGGCGCAATGGGTTTGGCCTTCACAAAGGCGGCGTCTACTATCTGGGCTTTTTCTCTGTTCAAGTCGTGATTCAAGGCTGTTTCTTCCCTGGTTTGAAGCAGGATGAGGTAAACGCCTTGAAATATTTCCTGCCGGCGTATTAATTCTCTATAATCTCGTTCTTTGTCCGGAAAACTTTCCATCTGAGCGTACAATGCCTTTTCTTTCTTCCGAATCTCATCTATCGCCTGCTTCGTTGCTTTCTGGGCGTTGGAGATAGAAAGGTATACGCTTTCGCGAAGCTGGTCGGCCTGTTCGGTTAGATTGATGGCAAGGGGATTGTCTTTGTTGGAGTTCTGTATCACCCTGGCCCTTTCCACCAATATGGTGTTGTACACCATCAGCGGACTGCCTTCTCCTCTTTCCTGATTCAGGAGGACGGGAACGAGGTTGTATTTGTTGGACGAGTCCTTAACAAACTCATCCATCATTTCTATCAAGTGCGATTGCGATTCCAGTTCTATCAGTTTCAGTTGCAAATCGCGCATTTGTTCGATGTAAAACTGCACGTCGTGTTCTACGTCCGTTAGCGTATGGGCGTTTTTATACACCGCAATCTCGCCCTCTATCATACGCAAGGAGTGCGTAATGGTATCGATTCGAGCGTCCAGATACATCAGTGTCCGCACGGCTTCTTCGCCTTTGAAAGAAGAGGCCTCTTTGTTGTACGCTTCAATCAGTTGATTCAACATACGGACGCCCCGCTCTTTCTCGTAATCCGTACACGACAGCTCAATCACGGTGGCTGCCTTTGAGATACCTTCTACCAAAAAATCTTCTTCCAATTCTTCTGCAACCCAACCGGCCGGGCGGATAAGAATATTCATATCCACCGGCTCGTTGCTTTCTTTTCCCGGAGCATAATCGAGCGTAAAATCTCCATGGGGCAACGAAATGAGGGCCGGTAATGTTCGGAAACGAAACTCCTTCTTCCCGTATCGATCGGATTTGGTACGTATATGAATCTCGCCGTCTTTGCGGCGTATCTTGCAGGCTATTTCTTCGTCAAGGACTTCTCTTGTTCGCATATCTGCGACGAGGGTGTACGGTATATCGTTGTACAAACGATAAAAGGAATAAGGTTTGGTATATTCTACGTCGAGGCCTAAGCGGAGTACCATCTTTCGTATCAGGCCGTTTGAAGTAAGTACGCTTACTTCGTCGTCCGGATTAATCGTTCCGGCGGCCATAGCGCCCAAGCCAAACGAACGCATCAGTCCGGCGGCTTCGCCCAAACCCAGACTGGCGCCTCCCATCTCGCGATCTTCCAGAATCCGGATGCGCGCCATCATCTCGTACGTGCGGGGATACAGCACAAGGTACAATATGGCCGGAACAAAAGAGATGAGGAAAACCAATACGAACAACTTCCAATGCAGAAGGTATTTTACAATAATGCTTTTCAGCCCGATTACTTCGTTGTCTTTTATTTCCATCTTCTCTTATTATTTTAAGACAGCAACAAGTACTGTGGTAATTACGGACACGGTAGTAAGCAATGTAGACACAATCGATACGACGAAGGTTTGCGATTGCGTTACGTTATAATTCCTCTGTTTGGGTTTGTTGGGTTCGATATACACCAAATCATTTTGCCGGAGATAATAATAGGGAGACGAAAAGAGCTGGGGATTCGTAATATCTACCCTGCCAAATTCTTTCCGCCCCTCGTTGTCTCGTATAATCAATATATTTTTCCGATTTGCATTGATGGTAAGGTCGCCCAAGCGTCCGATCGCATCCAAGATGGTGAGTCGTTCGTTCTGAACCGTCAATGCGCCGGGGCGGGCTATTTCGCCGATAACCGTTACTCTGTAATTCACTATCTGCACATTCACCATGGCATCCTTTACATAGTACGAGATTTTTTCTTGCAATTGGGCTGAAAACTCCTGCTTGGACAAACCGGCCGCTTTTACTTTCCCCACAACCGGGAAGACTATGTTCCCATCCGAATCAACCAGATACGTATGCAATTGCATCGAAGTCGTTACCGCTATTTCGCCCTGCGAAGCATACGACCAAACCGGAGGATTGAAAGGAGTAACTACGCTGGGATCCCATGCCGTAACCGTAATGGTAAGCATATCGTCGGGACAAATACGCGAAGTATAGCTCTGTTCCATTTGGGTGATTTGATCTTGCGTTAACCAATCGACTCCCTGGAAGTATAGAACATCTTTGGGAGCGCCACAAGATGTAAGGAAAAAAATCAGCCCTGCGGCCGAGAGTAGTTTCATGTTCATAATCTATTTTCAATTACGTACCATTAAATAGGATGTTGTTCTCTTTAAACGATGCAATCATTCATATATTGCTGCATGTTTAATCAAAAAATTATCCCGTACCTTTGCGCCAAAGAAATTAAAGCTATGTTGGAAATAGGAAAATATCACACGCTGAAGATTGTGAAAAACGTAGATTTCGGCCTGTACCTCGACGCAGGAGACGGCCTCGAAATCTTGCTCCCCACCCGTTATGTGCTCCCGGATATGAAACCGGGCAACGACGTAAACGTGTTTATTTACCACGATAACGAAGGACGACCCATCGCTACCACCCTGCAACCGAAGGCCATCGTGGGCGAATTTCGTTTTATGGAAGTAAAGTCGGCCAATCAAACCGGCGCTTTCCTCGACTGGGGGATTATGAAAGACCTCCTCGTGCCTTTTCACGAACAGAAAACTCCCATGCAGGAAGGCTGCCGATACTTGGTGTACGTCCATATTGACCATGTAACGGGGCGCGTCGTGGCCTCGGCAAGGATAGATAAATACCTCGGCAACGTATTGCCCGCCTACACGAAGGGCGAAGAAGTGAATATCCTTATTGCCGACAAAACAGATATGGGTTACAAAGTAATCATCAACAATCTGCATTGGGGATTGGTCTACGAGAACGAGGTGTTTCGTTCGCCCGAAAAAGGCGAATTGCTGAAAGGCTATATCAAAAACGTGCGCGATGACGATAAAATAGACGTGAGCCTCGTGCCCCTCGGATACCGCAAAGTGGAAGGTACGGCCGGACGGGTGCTCGAATCGCTCGGCATACATGGCGGATTCCTGGCCGTGCACGACAAGAGCGACCCCGAGGAAATTTATGCCCTCTTCGGATGCAGCAAAAAGGCCTTCAAGCAGGCTATCGGCGCCTTGTACAAACAGGGACTTATCCGCATCGAAAAAAACGGCATCCGTCACATGCCTTCCCGCTAATCGTCGGTTGGTTTCTATCCTCGACAAGGGGCGTAGAAAGGGGCTTCGGCCCCTTTTCTATTTCCGCTGAACAACAAAGCGGCGAAAACTCAGCACATCGTCGCTATATTCGGGGTTCAGATAATGACTGTCCGAAATATACAGGCCGTCTTCGCGGATAAACATAACGCCGGAATTGTAGGTATAGTCCGGAAACAGCGTTTCGCCGATGATGTTGAAATCTTTATCCAGAAGGATGATAGAGAAATTCTTCCGCCCGTATTGCAAAAGCTCCCCCCCTTTTATGTCCTTTTCTATTTCCGTGGCGGGATGGGCAATGCGATAATAGACGTTGCGATATTTGTCGTAAAGAAGATTCCCGTAGTTGGGGTTTGCACATAAATCTTCGGCCGTAAGATTGCCGTAATCGTCCGGCAGATTGATTTTATCTACATACCGGCTCTTTACCTTCACGCGTTCTATGGAGGAATGATCCATGGAAACTATGTATATGTCTTCGTCGAAATGGAAAGCGTAAACAAATTCCTTTCCGTTGAAATCCCTACTCACATTTTGTTCAAATCCATACGATTTGGCTTTATTATCCCATCCCGGAAAATCCGGATACGAAAGGCCGGCTAATGCACGCACGGAACGAGTGGTTAGATTGATAAGTATACACATCGGTCTATGTTCCGAATGTCTATTGTTGGTAGGCATAAAATACATCGTATTGTCTACAAAAAGCGGCGCATTATAGGTTTTCGACCTGAATGCGTTCGGATGTATTTCGATGCTGTCGTCCGTCAGACCGTAATAAAAACCGTCTTTGAGCTTTGCATTCCGGTCTATCAACGAAATTTCCTCTCGCGCTAAAGAAGCCAGGAAGATACTGTCTAAGCTCTTGATGGCATACCCATGAAAGAAAGCCACCCCGTCGGGCCCTTCCACAGCAGGCTTGACCTCCAAAGCAAATTCTCCCGTGGCTATATCGTAAAACATAATGGAATTTTGTCCCATCTTCTGGAAAGTAAAATATTCCCGCCCATCCTTATCTATATATAGAGATGACATAGCGGGTAAATTCTTTGTTCTATCATCCAATTTAAAAATCAATTTCTCTCCGGATTCCTTGAGTTCGTAATCATCGGAACGACTCTTTCCCTTCTGATGGCAGGATACGGAGAGTAAACAAAATACGAGAACAATCGGGAAATGTAAATAAATAAGTTTCATAGATATATTATTTTAAAAGAATACCGTAGTAGGCTCACATTCTGTTGCCGATGCATCCACAGCAGTCATTGTCCAAACAGCCGCAACAGCTATGGCGGCAACAAAGATGATACATATTACTTTCTTTTTCATTATAAATTCTTTTAATGGTAAACATTATAAATACTTTCTTCAAGAATCATCGTCTCCCGTCTACTATTGTTCAACAAGAAACCCGTCAGATTCTTATCCGGTTTGTTAACTTTTGTCTGCTCCACGTTCCTCCTTTCTTTCTTTGTTTATTTCGGACTAAAATCTTCATCCTGCCTTCGATAGTTCCCATATCACACATATAAATTCATGTTATTTAAATTTGCTGCGAAATTGTGCCAATTCAAACAACACCCCAATACCCTAATTGTGGTATATTTCTTCCTTCCAACTGTCTCGACTTCCGGGCAGATTGACGAGGAGGCGATCCCCCGAAGGGCAGCAAGCTACAATGATGGAGATTTTGCTTTAGAATTTCGCCGAAACTACTTTAGCAATATACCGGATACTTTAGAACTTCGCCGAAATCATTTCGGCAATTTGCCGGACGCTTTAGAATTTCGCCGAAACTACTTCGGCAAATTATTAAGTACTTTAGAATTTCGCCGAAGCTATTTCGGCAATTTATGAAGTACTTTAGAATTTTGCCGAAACTACTTTGGCAATTTATTGAGTACTTTAGAATTTTGCCGAAGCTATTTTAGCAAATGAAATCATCCTTTTGAATTTTGCCGAAAATAATCCGGCAAAAAGAAATATTATTTCGGCAAATTATAAAAGTTGGATAAAAAAATAATAAATATTTTCTGCAAAAATGGAGTATCATCTTTCAAAATTATATATCTTTGCGGCATTATTCATTAAGAGAAAAAAAATGTCCTATGCCTGTCTTACGATTCAATATCTATAAATTGCGAAATGAAGAATGGTTTCGCTTTCATACGGAGTTCTTCGACTTAGCTACGCTCTGCGGACCAGAAGCGTTGAATATCCATCTACATTTTCTATCCTACTGCATCCTGTATAAGGAAGCAGACGGATTGCTCGAACTATTGCATAAAAGCTTTATTACAACAGATACCGTTCAAGCCGACCAACAACGTTGCCGCATCTTTCAGGGATTGCGCAACACGGCCAAGTCTCTGCAAAAAGTTTTAGACCCCGCCAAACAAAACGCCGCCGGAAAAGTCTACACCATGATGAATAAATACTACAACGTACTCCGAAAAGGCACACAAGCGGCCAAAACAGCGGCCATAGATAACCTCCTGCAAGACCTTACCAAAGACGAAGGCGGTATGGATCTATCGGAAGAAGTGCTCCTTCTGCAACTCGGCGAATGGGTGACCGACCTCACTGTAACCAACAATGCCTATAAACAATCGTTGATGCAACGTACCGGCGAAGCTGCCCGGCGTCCGGAAACAGGACGCTTGCAACAGGTGCGGGCCAAAATGGACATTTACTATACGCACATGGTGCATATTGTAAATGCCTTTGCGCTGATTGAAGAAGAAAACGTCGAAGAAAACGCCCAGCCCGATATGCCGGACGGAAAAATAATACACTTCATAAAGTCGCTCAATTTTTGCGTATCCCGGTACAAAACGCTTCTGAAAGGACGGCAAACGCGCAGCCGGAAAAAAGGTAAAGAAGAGGAAATGAACGAGCTTGCAGAAGATCTCTAAAGCAGGTCTTCAAATAGGCAAAAAAGTAATACATTTGCCGTCGAACAAAACAATTATAAAACGATGGCGCGTTATCTTGATCCTAAAAATGATTTAATTTTCAAACGAGTATTCGGCGAACACAAGCATTTGTGCATAAGCCTTATCAACAGTATGCTTCCGCTGGACGAATCGGAACTGGTAATAAGCATAGAATATCAATCAAACGAACTGATACCGGAACTGGATGTGCTGCGGAACTCAATCGTCGACGTGCGCTGCACCGATACGCTGGGACGCCAGTTTCTGGTAGAGATGCAGATGTATTGGACGGAAAGCTTCAAAAGTCGCGTACTACTCAACGCCTCGAAAGCCTACGTGAGACAGCTCGACCGGGCGGCGGAGTACAAACTGCTTCAACCGGTCTTTGTGCTGAGCTTTGTGAACGAGAACTTTGAGAAAGACCTCGACATGGAAGAAGAGTACTATCATCATTATACGATAGTGAACGTCAAAGCTTCCCGGAAGCAAATCAGGGGACTGGAGTTTATCTTTATCGAACTGAGAAAGTTTATCCCCCAAGGCCGGATGGAAAGAAAACTGCACGAGATATGGCTCCGGTATCTGACGGAGATAAACGAATGTACCGAAAAGCTCCCCAAAGAATT
>JAISZY010000124.1 GCA_031284375.1 Tannerellaceae bacterium
TCCACCTCTTCCCTTTCCGAACAGAGAAGTTAAGCCCAACCACGCCGATGGTACTGCACATAGTGGAAGAGTAGGTAGCCGCCGTCTTTGTACTTCATAGTGAAGGGAGTGATTCCGTCTGGGAATCGCTCCCTTTCTTTGCGTTATAGAATGAAATAATCCATCAATTTGGGAAGAAAGATGATAAGTCCGATAAGAACGGCTGTCATGGCCGTAAAAAGGACTGCGCCGGCAGATAAGTCTTTGATATCCCTGATTGCTTTGCTATACTCCGGAGAAACAACATCGGCCAATTTTTCTATGGAAGAGTTGAATGTTTCGGCAGCTAAGACGATTCCTGTTACAAGAATAACAACAACCCATTCTGCACAAGAAATCCGGCACAAGAATCCGGCTATTACGGTTATTATGCCGATTACAGCATGTATCCATGCGTTATGCTCGTACCGGAACAGCCGGGCAATACCTCTGAATGCGTATTTGAAGCTGATGAAACGCTTACGGAAACTAAAATCTTCGTTTTTCATGTATGGACTGATTGTTTGAGGATTGTATTGAACAAAGGTATGAAATATTCTCTAAAAGCGGACACTCCCGTTCATTTTCGAACACTTTTGGTAAACAAAAAGATAAGATAATCAACATAATAGTTCTTTGGCATGGCTTTTGCCTCAAAGAAGAAAAAGAGTGCCGAAATGGAAAGGATTTATATAACAGTCTGTTTGTTGCTGACTGTTTCCGCAACACTGAGAGCCAACGACAATGTACTGAAAATGACATTGAAAGAAGCAATTCTATTGGCTCAACTTCAGTCGGTAGACGCTACCGTAGCATTGAATGAACTAAAGACTGCCTATTGGGAATACCGGACACATCAAGCCGACCAACTACCGGAAATCAATTTCACCGGAACGTTGCCTTCCTATAATAATAACTACGGGAAATACCAACAGTCGGATGGTTCATACACCTATGTACAAAATAATTGGTTAGGAGTGAACGGGAATATATCCATCGATCAGAACATCGCGCTGACAGGAGGAAAAATATCTCTGAGTACTTCGCTGGACTACACTCGTCAGTTGGGTAAAGGAGCTTATAATGAGTTTATGAGTATTCCTCTAAGCCTCACTTTTGTTCAACCGGTATTTGGTGTAAATCATCAAAAATGGAACCGTCGGATTGAACCTTTACGATACAAGGAAGCCCAAGCGGCTTATATTGAAAGTGTGGAAGGCGTTACATTAACAACGATCAGTTACTATTTCAACCTGCTGCACGCTGTGGAGAGTTTGGCTGCAGCCAATCAAAATATGGAAAACGCCCGTAAGTTGTATGAAATTGCCGTAGCTAAGCGAAAAACAGGACATATATCGGAAAGCGAATTAATGCAATTAAACCTCTCGGCCTTACAGGCGAAGGGAATCGTCACGGAAGCAGAGTCGAATCTAAACGCACAGATGTTTCGTCTTCGTGCTTTCCTGGGACTGAGTGAACAGGATGTTATCGAACCGTCGCTACCGGAACTACTGCCGGCTTGGCGAATGGAATATCAGGAAGTACTCCGGAAAGCGCTCGAAAATAATTCTTTTGCCAAAAGTATCATGCGCAAACAATTAGAAGCTGATTATGCCGTAGCTTCCGCCAAAGGAAATCAGCGAAGTATTAACTTGTACGCCTCCGTAGGATATACGGGAAAAGACATGGCGTTGAGTAAAGCTTACGGACAACTTAAAGGAAACCAAATCGTGGAAGTGGGCGTCGGCATCCCACTCTTAGATTGGGGAAAACGCAAAGGAAAAGTAAAAGTGGCAGAATCGAACAGAGAGGTCGTTTTGTCGCGGAACAAGCAAGAGCAAATGAACTTCCACCAGGACATATTCCTTTTGGTAGAGAATTTCAATAACCAGGCGGGACAACTGGAGATTGCTCAACAAGCTAATATCATTGCCGAAAAACGCTATAAAACTTCTATTGAGACGTTTTTGATTGGCAAGATAAGTATCCTTGACTTGAACGATGCACAAAAGTCTAAGGACGAAGCCCGGCTGAAACATATTTTAGAATTATATAAATATTGGAGTTACTATTACAATATCCGTAGCGTTACCTTGTTTGATTTTCTGACGAACAGCACCCTCGATGCCGAATTTCGGAAACTAATCGTTACTCATTAATCATACATAGCGAACTATTACTTACTTTTGGTATAAAAAAGAGAATATATGATTTTGATTGTAGATGATGATGCCGCCGTGCGTTCTTCGCTGACTTTTCTTCTGAAACATGCAGGATACGAAACAGTATCGGTTTCCGAACCGGGAGAGGCGCTGACTGTTGTACGCCGCGAAGCTCCCGAACTGGTTTTGATGGATATGAATTTCACACTGACAACATCGGGAGAGGAAGGTCTCAAATTATTGAAACAGATGAAAATACTCAGACCCGGACTACCCGTTATTCTGATAACAGCTTGGGGGTCTATCTCGCTGGCAGTACAAGGAATGCAGGCCGGAGCTTTCGATTTTATCACTAAACCGTGGAACAATTTGATGCTACTCAATTCCATCCGTACAGCCTTGCAACTGAGCAAACAAGTTAAAGAAGAAAAAACTCCGGTCAGCCGGATTGAGGTAGACAAGAAATTTCATTTCGACAAGATTATCGGCAAAAGCGATGCCTTGATGCGTATATTGGATACCGTTTCACGTGTAGCAGATACGAATGCCTCTGTATTAATCACCGGAGAGAGCGGAACGGGAAAAGAATTGATAGCCGAGGCCATCCACCTGAACAGCTCCCGGGCAAAAGAACCTTTTGTAAAAGTCAATCTGGGAGGGCTTTCCCAAAGTTTGTTCGAAAGTGAGATGTTCGGACATAAAAAAGGGGCTTTCACCGATGCCTATATCGACCGTACCGGACGTTTTGAGATGGCTGACAAAGGAACAATTTTCTTAGACGAAATCGGCGATCTTGAACTTTCCTGCCAAGTAAAGTTATTGAGGGTGCTGCAAGACCAAACCTTCGAAGTATTGGGCGACAGTCGTCCACGGAAAATCGATGTACGTGTGGTGAGCGCTACCAATTGCGATTTGCAAAAAATGCTCTCCACGAAAACCTTTCGCGAAGACCTCTTTTATCGCATCAATCTGATAACAATACACCTGCCCCCACTTCGCGAACGTACGGATGATATCCCCCTACTCGCCCGTTACTTTGCCGAAAAACAATCTGAAGCAAACGGATTGCCTTCCGTAGATTTTACCCCTGCCGCATACGACTATCTCCGCCGCCTTCCTTATCCCGGCAATATCAGGGAATTGAGAAACCTTGTAGAACGTACGATATTGGTTTCGGGAAAAAAGACAATCGACGAGGCCGACCTCTCCGAACAAGCCGGCAGTGCATCGACGGGCATCGACGAAACAACCTTCGAAGGTTTCACTTTAAACGAACTGGAGCGGCAGTCTATCCTCCGGGCGCTTGATAAATGGGGAGGTAACCTCTCTCGTGTGGCTTCTACGCTGGGTATTAGCCGGGCTGCTTTATACCGGCGTATGGAAAAATACGGAATACAGACCGGCAAACCTTGAATTGAGAAGAGGGGAAAATATGCGAATTAAAGGATTATTTTGGATACTAACGGTTCTGCTTCTGGCAATCCTGACTATAATTACGTATTACGTTTTTCGTACCTCCTCTTTTTATTTATTTCTGGCAACAGAAACGCTGGTATTTCTTACCGCTATTTATTTGCTGTTTTTTTACCATCGGATTATCAAACCTTTGCAGATTATAGGCGATGGGATGGATTTGCTGAAAGAGCAAGACTTTAACTCACGTTTGAGGCGCGTAGGGCAATCGGACGCCGACCGGATTGTAGACGTTTTCAATAGAATGATGGAACGGCTGAAAGAAGAACGCCTGCATGTAAGAGAACAGAATCATTTTCTTGATCTTCTGATAAACGCCTCCCCCTTGGGTGTTCTGATACTTGACCTTGATATCCGTATTCTCTCCGTTAATCAAGTTGCTTTGAGAATGTTTGGATTGACCTCGCCCGACGAAGTTATCGGGAAACACATCGGGCAAATCCATTCTCCCTTAGCCGACGAACTGCTTCGACTTGAACTTTACCATTCGGGAATCATCCGCCTGAGTGATGCCAATATCTATAAATGCACCCATTCCTCCTTTTTTGATAAAGGGTTCCAACATCCTTTTTATCTTATCGAATCTCTGACGGAAGAAGTCTTTAAAGCCGAAAAAAAAGCTTATGAAAAAGTAATCCGTATGATAGCCCACGAAGTAAACAACACAACTGCCGGCATAACCTCTACCTTGGATACGCTGGAAAATACTTTCCGGGAGATGGCAGACGCTCAGGATATTTGCGACGTATTAAAAGTATCCATCGAACGTTGCTACCGTATGAATCGCTTCATTACCAATTTTGCCGACGTGGTTCGTATTCCCGAACCTCAGCTTCGCCGGCAAGAACTTAATGCGTTGGTCGTTTCCTGCAAACGTTTTATGGAAACAATCTGCCGGAATCGACAGATTCGGATCATTATGAAACTTAGTAACATATCGCCCGTTGTAGACGTAGATAATCTTCTGTTTGAACAAGTATTGCTTAATATCATAAAAAACTCGGCAGAATCTATTGAGTGCGAAGGGCAAATATACATATTCACTACCCAGCATCCGGCTTCCTTAGAAATAGTCGATACCGGAAAAGGTATTAGTAAAGAAGCGGAAGACAAACTTTTCAGTCCCTTTTTTTCTACCAAACCCAATGGACAGGGACTTGGCCTGATTTTCGTTCGGGAAGTATTACAAAAACACCATTGCAGGTTTTCTCTCAATACCTCTGCCACCGACGGCCTTACCCGCTTCCGTATTCTCTTTTAACGCTCCCATAAAAAAACATGGCCGGGCGCTTCTTTCCTATACATCGCGTACAAAAAAGAAGCCAACAGCCATATTTAATTCCTATTTTTTGTTATAAAAAACGTCACAATATTATTACGAATATATGAATACCCGTAGAGGTATTCTGCTAAAACGAAAAATAAAACGTTTAAAACGAAAAAATATCCGGCGATTATTGTAAGATAAATTAATATCTTTACCGCATTTCATTTTGAACTATGAAGGAAGAATATTAGTTATGTCCCAGGTAAGTTGATTATGAATGTACTGATAATAGAAAATGATACACTATCCTTTGAAAGTCTGAAACATATCCTCCTGAATATAACTACCGATATTCATATTGTAGGAAATACAACCAGCGTTGTACAAACGATTGACTGGTTGGGAGCTAATCCGCCGCCCGATTTGATATTCATGGACATTCTTCTGCCTGATGGTTTGTCTTTCAATATATTTCACTACATAGAGACAGAAATACCTGTCGTTATTACCACAGCCCACGAAAAATACGCGCTCAAAGCGTTCCGCCTGAACAGCATTGATTACCTGCTGAAACCCATCGGAAAGGAAGATGTGAAACGAGCGCTGGCTAAATTTAACAAACAGATGAATTGGCAAAAACTTCTCTCGCATTTCTCTCGATTGGAAGACAGCATCCTCTCTCGCTATGCCGACATCCTGCTTGTTCCCCTCAATGACAAACTGATTCCTATCCGTATATTGGATATTGCCTGCTTTTATACCAACAACGAAAAAACGCAGATTTACCTCCGGGACGGGCAAAACATCCTCTTCAACAAGTCGTTGGATATGATTTCGCAGAATCTGAATCCGCAAATGTTCTTCAGAGCAAACAAGCAATTCGTTATTGCACGAAATGCGGTGACGCATATTACCATCTGGTTTGATTCCCGGTTATTACTTACACTTTCGGTAGAAACTCCGGAACGGGTATATGTAAGTAAAAACCGGGCGGCCGAATTTAAAAAATGGATAACCGCCGGCTAACGGCCTGCCGCCTATAACTTGTGTATCGCTTGCAACATCTGTTCTCCCAATCCAATAGTATAACCCTGCGATAAGAAAACTACGCGACCAAACGTATCGGCAATAACGAAGATGGGAAGACTGCGGGTGTCGGCAAGCTGCATGGCGGAAACAAGCATATCCGAAATACGATTTTCCGTGTCTATGCCATACGTGATGCAGGCCGGAAGCGCTCCGAACTCTTCCGGACGGAAGTTTTTCCAATCCTGTTCGTGAGGGAAAAGCAGAAGTATAGGGCGACGCCAGGCTTCAAACTCGGCGGCAAAGGCAGAAATATCGCGCAAGGCGTGATTGGTGGGTTCCTGACGGGCGCCTAAGATAGCGATGATGAAATAACCTCGCCCTGTTGTCTGCAGGATGCTGGTTTCTTGTTCGTTTTCCGCCAATTGGAAAGTGGCTTCGGCGTCGATGCTGCCTATCACCTGAACGTCGTCTGTATTTTCGCGCATCTGCAGAGCTATCTCCGTTGCACGGCCGGGAAGAACACGGAAGGAAGTCAGCCGCGCCAGTACATGGCCTTTAGCCATCCGAGTTCCGGTTGTTAAGATATAATACCCTTCGTCTAAGGGGAGCGGTTGTTTCAGCAGACGGCTCCAGGTATCGCCCCATCCCATATCCACTTGAGTTTCCGATTCGAAGTTCAGCGTCCGGAATGTCCCGTCTTCGCGTACGTTGGCCAAGGTGAAGTGGCTGTAATACTTGGGATCGGCAATCGAACGTATGGGAGAGTAGGAGGCCATCGCCATGCCTTGTCCGGAAATGGGGAGCGAGACCCCGAAGTCTGCATCCACCCAATCACCGCCATCCGATACGTATTGTACTTTCCCCGTCACAGGTTCCATCCTGGCCGGGATACCCAGACTGCGGGCCAGAGCAACAAAGCATATATCGCGC
The DNA here is from genome assembly GCA_031284375.1 of Tannerellaceae bacterium. Taxonomy (GTDB): domain Bacteria; phylum Bacteroidota; class Bacteroidia; order Bacteroidales; family Tannerellaceae; genus DFXE01. The sequence goes on from JAISZY010000124.1 coordinate 6,880, forward strand.
GAATGATTATCGGCCGCACGGCCTTTCCATACGCCGGACGGACGGATGGGGATGAGTTGCGGATTCAGGTCGTTGTTCGTGGTAATATGCGTATTTATCCACGTAGCTAAGGCTTGCGGGTCTTTCTGCACCTCTTCTTTCAGATGCTGCGGAACGGCATCGGCGAAAAAAGACTTATAAGGCGAAAGGATTTCGTTTGCAATACGGGGATTCAGTACGTATGGAACGAAGTATTGCCCGGAACGATTGCCCGGCGTATGGAGCAAATGATCGGTCAGGACGGATGCCGGCGTATCGCGCAAATCTTTTTCGGATATGACTTCTAAGAGGGCGAGGGCCTCCGGGCGGTCTTGCGCCGGCGTTTGACGCAAGAAATTTTCTATCTCCTGCCCGTTGCCGCGGGCGGCAGTCAACATACGGATTGATTTTTCTTCGTCAAGCCCCAATTCGTTTGCCGTAACGCGGGCTTTTTCCGCCGTATAAAAGGTAGATACGTATTCGTTGCGCAAAGCGTCTTCTTCGGATAACCTCCGGGCGTTTTCTTGCTTTTGCGCTTCGGTTACTTCTACGGAAATGGCGCCGTCTGCCGGAGGGACAACATCTATCGCCATATCTATGGCATCTCCGGGCTGTTTATCCAACGTAATGGTAATGGTTTCGTCTTTGCCGAAAGAGAGTTTTGCAAAGCCGAAGCTTCCGTTTTGGGTAGCCCATACCAACATATCGCCTTTTCCGGCCGAGAGGGATGTTTGTCCTTGCCCGTCGGTTATTTTGCGCGAAACGGTGTAAAATTCGGCATAATTGTATAGCTTAAACTCTACGGTAGCGCCGGCGGCCGGTTGTCCTTCGGGGGTGACGACCGTAACGGTTGCCCGGGCAATGGGTGCGTAATGGGCAGTCACGTTTATTTCTGTAAAACAATCGGTTTGCTCCATCGTTTCTTCCGGCCCGTTATAGCGACCAAATACGTTGGTGTGCATCAACATACCGCGGGCGGCCGGGGCGTTGAACCAAGCCAGGTCTAAGACCGGTTCCGGCTCGCAGGCTCCCATAAAACGCCAACGTCCGTCTACCCAGGCTTCTACCCAGGCATGATTGTCGTCCGTATGCGCCCATCGCGGCGTGTAGACCTGCCGGGCGGGGATGCCTGCCGAGCGCAAGGCGGCAACCGTAAAGACGGATTCTTCGCCGCAACGACCGTAGGCTGTTTTTACAGAAGCCAGCGGTGAAGAGGTACGGGCATCCGAAGGGGTATATATCACTTTCTCGTGACACCAATGGTTTACTTCCAAAACAGCTTCCTGGAGAGAGAGACCTTTCAGACGATCTTTCAGTTCGCCGTAGAAGACGGTGCGACTGTCGTCCAAGTTTTCATTATTCACCCGTACCGGCAGGACGAAGTGGCGGAATATTTCTTCGGGAATACGCTCTCCCCAGGGCATTTCTTTTCTGGCGCGAAAAGCCATTTGTACGTTTCGGAGATAGAAATCGCCAGGATAGTCTGTCACATCGCCCGCCGGCATATAGGCATATAAAAAGGTGAGGGCTTCGCGCTCGGATGTTGCAAGGGTTTCGTCAAAGATGGCAAACAAATCTCCGTGGGGCAATGCCGCCCGCTTATGTTCAAAGTCTTCGTTGATTACTTTCCAGGCCTCCCGATCCGTCACAAAGTGTTCTTCCTGATTTTTGCATCCTCCCGTTGCGAGGAGAAGGAATACGCTAAATGTAAAAAGTGTTTTATTCATTTTATTTCCAATTTTAAAGCCATCAAAGATAGTTTTTTTACTGTGTATGCAAGTCCTGGAAGCGCTGGGGATTCTCCGAATAAATAATCTCCCTGCAAATAAATTTGCTCTACTATTGAGAAAAAGATTTTTTCGTATCTTCGCGCATCAATCCAAATAACATTTTTACAATGAGGAAGAAAACAATTATCACTACCGGTCTTGCCGTGGCGCTCTTGAGCGCCTGTACATCATCTGATAAAAAAGCAGATGATAGCGACACAAACAATCCGTTCTTTACGGAGTACACCACGCCATTCGGCGTCCCACCCTTCAACGAAATACAGATAGCGCATTACAAGCCTGCTATCGAGAAGGGAATAGAAGAACAAGCGAAGGAGATAGAAACCATTGTCAACAATCAAGAGGCGCCTTCGTTTGAAAATACAATCGTAGCCCTCGACCAAAGCGGAAAACTGCTCAGTAAAGCAACCATCGTATTCTCTGCCCAGAACAGCGCAAATACGAACGATGAAATGGAAGCGCTCAGCCGGGAAATATCTCCCCTACTCTCGCAACATCGCGATAATATTTCGCTGAATGCGGCGCTGTTCGCCCGAGTCAAAACATTGTACGACAACCGGGAGAATCTGAGCTTGGATAAAGAACAGGCTAAACTGCTGGAAGAAACTTACAAAGACTTTGTACGAGGAGGAGCCAACCTGAACGCCGACGATCAGGCTAAATTGCGCGGGTTGAATAGCCGGTTGGCGTTACTGCAACTTACTTTCGGACAAAATATGCTGAAAGAAACAAATGCCTTCCAACTGATTATCGACAACGAAGCCGACCTCTCCGGTCTTACCGATGCCTTGATTTCCAACGCTGCCGATGCCGCACAAAAAGCCGGCTTGGAAGGCAAATGGCTCTTTACGCTGCAAAACCCCAGTATCATGCCTTTCCTGCAGTATTCGGATAAACGGGAATTGCGCGAAAAGATATTCAAAGGATATATTATGAGAGGTAATAATGATAACGAAAACGACAATAAAGAGGTAGTAAAACAATTGGTTACCCTTCGCCTTGAAAAAGCCAAACTGATGGGCTATCCCGATTACGCCTCCTTCGTATTGGAAGAACGAATGGCCAAAAATTCCAATAGCGTCTATGCTCTGCTGGACGAATTATGGACGCCTGCCCTGAGAGTAGCCAATCAGGAATTGGGGGATATCCAAAACGAAGTAAAGAAAGAAGGAAATACCTTTACCGCCGAAGGATGGGACTGGCGTTATTATTTTGAGAAAGCCAAAAAAGCAAAATTCGATTTGGATGAAAGTCAGGTACGCCCATACCTTAAGCTGGAGAACGTACGCGAAGGCGCTTTTTATGTAGCCAATAAACTGTATGGCATCACTTTTACCCCCATTAGCGATATTCCTCTCCCACATTCCGAAGCATTGGCTTTTGAATGTAAAGAGGCTGACGGTACTCATTTGGGCGTATTGTATATGGACTTTTTCCCGCGAGCAAGCAAACGGGGAGGGGCCTGGTGCGGCGGTTATCGTCCGCAAGAATACAAAGACGGCAAACGGGTAGCGCCCATTGTTACCATTGTGTGCAACTTTACGCCACCGGCAGCAGGCGAACCGGCTCTTTTGAGTTTGGACGAAGCCGAGACACTGTTTCATGAGTTCGGCCATGCGCTTCATAGCCTCTTCCGCGATGTACATTACAGCGGGATAGCTGGCGTGCCTCGCGATTTTGTAGAACTTCCTTCTCAAATCATGGAACATTGGGTGCTGGAACCCGAAGTACTGAAAGTATATGCCAAACATTACCAAACGGGCGAAGAAATTCCTGCCGAACTTATCCGGAAATTAGACAATAGCAGCAAATACGGTCAGGGGTTTGCCACCACCGAGTATCTGGCGGCTTCCTTGCTGGATATGGACTATCATGTGTTGCAGGATTTACCCACCAATCAGGAAAATGTAAACTTAGACGTGGTTGCCTTCGAAGCCGAAACATTGAACAAACGCGGCTTGCTGTCTCAAATACCGCCACGTTATCGTTCTACCTACTTCAATCATACGATGGGTGGTGGATATACGGCCGGTTATTACAGTTATATATGGTCCGAAGTATTGGATGCCGACGCTTTCGACGCCTTTAAAGAAACGGGCGATATCTTTAATCCCGAAGTCGCCTCCCGGTTCCGTACCTATGTGCTTACTCCCGGCGGTATAGACGACGCAATGGATATGTATAAAAATTTCCGCGGAAAAGAACCGGGCACAGGCCCTCTGTTGAAGAATCGCGGCCTCAATTAATTGAACCGGCGAAGAACGAAAGGAACATCAAGCGCAATAAAGCGCTGAAAAACGAAAACTGCAGGCTATTCACATAGTCTGCAGTTTCATTTTCATTAGTGGCATTAATTTAAACAAGTCACTCATTTGTTGAAGTTTTACCTTCAAAAACCACCGGGCAACGCAAGGGGAAAACGTTACGCGCGGTTTGATGAACCTTTTTGCCTTTAAAAAAAATTACATTCTTGGTCTATTTTACCTCCTCATAAATCACTATTGCATTGGTCTTCTATTTGAATCGGAATTTTGTCTTTTTCTATTTGCCCTGTAAACGTACAACAATATAAAGGAAGCTCCGAGATAAAATGTTAATGGATTACGGATTATTTGTTAGCTGACAGGGACGATTTGTTATCCTGTGGGGGATAGAATGTAAATCATCTGTTTTTTAGTCCTTCCCAAGGGCATATTGAGAGGGTAAAACGCCAAACTCGTCTTTGAAATACTTGCGGAAATATTTGGGATTATTGAAGCCTACTTCGTAGGCGATTTCGGATACCGTAAGACGACTTTCCTTCAAAAGCTGAGCCGCCCGCTTGAGACGGATAATGCGTATAAACTCAATCGGCGTTTTTCCCGACAAGGAAGACAGTTTCTTGTACAAATGCACGCGGCTCATGCCTAATTCGCGACTCAGTTCTTCGACCGAGAAGTTCGGATTGGAGAGATTGTTCTCCGTATACTCGATGGCTTTACTGATGAGTTGTTTGTCTAACGAGTTTACAACGATTTTCGAAGGTTCGATACGCATTTGTTCCTCGAAGAGGGCTTGATTCCGTTTCCGCATTTCAACGAGATTACGTATTTTGATTTGCAAGATTTCCTGATTGAAGGGCTTGGAAATATAATCGTCGGCCCCGGCCGTAAGTCCTTGCAATTTACTTTCGTCGCCCGTTTTGGCCGTAAGCAGGATGATGGGGATGTGAGACGTTCGGATGTCTCCCTTCAGATGTTTGCTCATTTCGATGCCGTCCATCCGAGGCATCATTACGTCCGAAAGAATCATATCCGGTATTTCTTTCAAGGCTATCTTCAATCCCTCTTCTCCGTCTTCGGCCTGAAGGATGTGATAGTTGTTCTTTAGTCGGGATGTTAAGAGGTCTCGAAGCTCTTTGTTGTCTTCCACAATAAGTAATTTGGGCGACTGGTCTCGTTTAAATTCCGCTTCAAAGGCTGATTCGTCTTCGTTTCTGTCTTTTTTGTTCTCCAATGCCGGACGTGGAGAGGGGTTTGCCTCCACCGCTTTTTCTTCTTTGCAGGGGAGAAGGATAACAAACCGGGTGCCTCCTTCCGCTACACGTTCCGCCCATATCTTGCCGCCGTGCAACAAAACAAACTCTTTGGCTATATGCAGTCCGATACCACTACCTTGATAATGATTGCTTCCTTCGCGCTTTACTTGATAGAAACGGTCGAAGATTTTATTTAATTCGTCCTTAGGTATACCAATGCCGGTGTCGGTAATACAAAGGCGCACCGTTTCGTCACTCAGGCGAGTAAGCTCTACTTGGATGTTTCCTTCCGAAGCGGTAAACTTATAGGCGTTGGACAGGATATTAACAAGCGCTTTGGAAAGCTTTTCGGCATCGAAATAAGTGTACAGTTGCGTCATCTCCGTTTGAAAAGAAAACGTGATATCCTTTCGGGCCATCAACTCGGCAAAAAGGTCTACTTGCTGTTTGATAAACAGAACAATATCGCCCAAGGATTGCTGAAGGGAAGGGGCGTGGGTCTCCAGCTTCCTGAAGTCGAGCAACTGATTTACCAGCGTCAGAAGGTTTTGGGCATTGCGTCGGATGATGGATAGCAATTCCTTTTCTTCCATGTTTCCGGTTCGATGGAGGAGATCTTCCAGCGGTGAAAGTATCAACGTGAGTGGCGTGCGAAACTCATGGCTGATGTTGGTAAAGAAGTGTAGTTTCATTTCGTCTATCTCCAACTGCTGACCAACGCGCATCTTTTCTTCTGCGTCTTTCAATTTCTCTTCCGATCGTTTTCCTATCCGGTAAAACGCATAGACGCTCCCGCCCAATGCCACGACGGCATACAGAATCCATGCCCATAGGGTTTTCCAAAAGGGGGGATGAATGTGGATGCGCAAAACTACCGGTTCGCCACTTTCTACGCCATCGTTATTGATGGCCTTCAAATAGAGGGTATAGCTACCGGGATTTAAATTCGTATAGGTGACTTTCCGGTTGTCCTGACCGGTTTCCAGCCATTGATTGTTGAAGCCTTCCAACTTATAATAGTAGCGCGACTTATCGGGCATGCAATAGTCTAAAGCCGCAAAGGAGAGGCTGAAGTAATTGTCGGCATAGTTCAGGTTGATTTCCTTTGTATGCGTTATGCTTTGGGTTAGTATCACTTGTCCGTTGTAGGCTTCCTGCGGTTTTATCTTTTTGTTGAACAACTGAAAGTCGGTAATCACCACGCGAGGGATATGGGTGTTGAAGCTAATGCCGGTAGGCGTAAATATATTGTATCCGTACGAACCGCCAAAGATAAGTTCGGAGCGCGACGTAAAATAAGCGGCATTGTAGTTGAACATCTCGCCCTGCAATCCCTCCGAGCTGTCGTAGCTAAGAAGATTGTAGAAGTATCCCGGCCGGTCGTTTTGCGTGGAAACCCGGATACAATTCAGCCCCCGGTTGGTGGCTACCCACATATTATGTTCCGAATCTTCCAGGATGCTTTGTACCAAATCCGACGACAATCCGCTGCCCGACAAGAACAATTGGATGTTCTTCGTGTAGGGATTGAAAACAAACAAACCGTTTCGGGTTCCTATCCAAAGTAATCCCCGACTGTCTTCAAACAAATGGTTGATGTCGTTTTTGGCCAATTGAATGTCTTCAAACGCCTCTCTTTCGTAGGGTTCCAGTTTGTCGGCGTAGGCATTGTAGAGGAACAAGCCGTTTTGCGAACCTATCAGCATACGCCCTTCCTTGGTTTCGATGATGCTGTATACGGCGCCTCCGGCCGAAAACCGTTTGAGCCGTTTGCCCGTTCGCGTATCCCAAACGAGCAAGCTACCGCCCAGGGTGCCCACCCAAAGATTGCCGGAGCGGTCGCATCGAAGCACCCAGGCGTTGCTGTCGGTCAGACCCTCGGGGTCGCTCACCGTATAGTGGGTAAACGTTTTCCCATCAAAGCAGTCCATCCCCGCCAGATAATATCCAATCCACAAACGTCCCTGCGGGTCCAGCTCAAGGCCTACTATCACATCGCCGGCGGGAGAGTTAAGGCGCTCCGGATTGTGCATATAAGTGGTATATCGCCCCAGCGTTCGGTCGAAATAGAGCAGCCCTCCGCCATTGGTTCCGAGCCAGAGATGGCCGTCGGCCGATTCGTGAAAACAGTTTACGTCCTTGAAGGGCATCGGGCTTTTCTCGGTAATCATGCGAAACTTGTAAATACTTTCGTGATAATAACAAGCGCCTTTTTTGTACGTACCCAACCAAATAATGTTCGCATCGTCTTTATATATACTCCGAATGGTATTTTGAGGCAAACCCTGCGGGTCTTGTTCGTTCTGCCAAAGGAGAGAAATCTCGCCCGTTGTTTTATTTATCAGGTTCACTCCTCCATGATCGGTTCCCACCCAGATAATGCCCTTATCGTCTTCCTCTATGGCGGAAACGATATTGTTTGAAATCCGGTACGGCGGCGCAAGAAAAGACGCATAATGCGTCCATGTATTCCGCGCTATATTGTAGCAGGCCAGGCCGTAATGACGTCCGGCGCCATAGACCCACACATCGCCCCAGGAATCGACAAACAGCTTGAGGTTGCGCACACTTTTCAATCCGGCTGCCTTATGCAGAAAAGAATCCCGATGGATAATCTGGTGCGATTGCGCTTCCATGCACTCCAGCGTCCCGCTGTCGAAGAGAAACCAATACCGGTTTTGCCCCTGTTTGATGTCCCGTATCCGCCCGCTACTTAGTCCGTTGGGCTTTCCCTGGGGGAAGATTACATATTTATTTCTCGCCACATCATACTTCCGAACATCGTTTGGGGTTACGAACCATAGATTCTTTCCAAAATCAATATACATCACCGCATCCGAAGTATTCCGGAAGCCGTCCGGCCCGGAGTAGGCCTCGAACAAAGGGTTTATGTTTTCTTCAAATTTTTCGAGCGAAGGATTGTACACGCAATATCCCGAACGGGTTTTTATCCACAACTTTCCATCGGTTGCTTCCTGTATCTTCTCAATATCATTATTGGCCGGATAGGTGGAATCATTGCCCAAATTCAGCTTGCAGGGAATCACGGAATAGCCGTCGTAGCGATTCAATCCCGATGGGGTGCCGAACCACAAAAAGCCGGTTTTATCCTTATAGATACATTTCACTTCGCTGTTGGAAAGGCCTTTGGCCACCTCCACCCTTTTAAACTTATACCTGTCGGCCGGGGTAGCGCACAGCATCTGTATCGCAAAGAAAGTCAAAAAGAAGCAAGAGAAAAGATGTTTTACCATGTGACACATTCATTGTGATTTTCAAGTGCGTCAAAAATAGAATTATTTTACTTATCCGCATACGTATCCGCATCAAAATATGTATATTTGTCGAAATAAATACCAAAGAACATGAAAGCAAAAAAACACAAACACCTCCTCCCTCTCCTCCTCCTGTGCTTGCTGTCGTGCAGTGATGGGATAAACGACAAATTAGAGGGCAAATGGCAATTGCAAGAAGTAGAATCGAACGGCCGAAAAGAGAAAGTAGACACGCTGTATTACAACTTTCAAAGCTCCTTGTTTATGTATCAAATCTATCATCCGTCGTCCGACAGCTTCAGTCATTGCTACGGTTTTAAAGTGATGGAAACAACCAACCGGGTGAAACTCGAACTCACCGCTTACTCCAACTCGCTAAACAAATTTCTTCCGCAAACGGACTGGACCACTCCCCAACGCCACTTCGTAATCGAACAGATTACAGACAATCGCCTCGTATTAAACTCCGAAGAGAAGCGCTATTTCTTTCGTAAGTTCTAAAGCGTCTGCAACAACCTTTTTATCCGCAAAAGTCTTTATGTAAACATACATAAGGGCTTTTTTGTTTGATATAGTCGCTATGTAAA
>JAISZY010000037.1 GCA_031284375.1 Tannerellaceae bacterium
CTCATAGGAGAGGTAACATAATCTGTCGCCATAAAGATAGCTCCCAAGAGTAAGCCGCCCGAAATTAAATGTATAAATGGATTAGCATAGCTTGCCGGATCCATCAGATACAGGATACCGGTAAGTGTAAACACCGTTCCCAACACCGCTACAGGAATGTGCCAACTGATAATCTTCCGTACCAGCAAATAAACAAACCCCAACAGCAAGGCTATTGCGCTTACCTCTCCTATACTGCCCCCCATGTTTCCAAGCAACATATCTATGATTGAGGGCAATTGAGAAACTCCTTCCTTCAGCAGGGAAAGGGGGGTCGCTCCAGTTGCGCCGTCAATGTAAACCATCGGCAGTTTGCCGGGAGTCGGCCAGGTAGTCATTTGCGCCGGAAAGGATATGAGCAAGAATACGCGCCCCACCAGCGCCGGGTTGAAAATATTATTCCCTAATCCGCCAAAAGACATTTTACCAATACCAATAGCGGCCAAAGCGCCGACAATAATAATCCATACCGGGAGGTTCGACGGCAGGTTGAAAGCCAGCAAGACGCCGGTGAGAATAGCCGAACCATCCTTGATAGACAGCTCCTTTTTCATCAGGAATTTCTGAATCAGGTATTCAACGAGTACGCAAGAAAGTACTGATGCCATTGTGACGATGAGCGCTCCCAATCCGAAGTAGTAAAGGGATACCAGGAAGACCGGGACCAAGGCGATCAGTACGCCATACATGTTTTTACCTATGGTGTCGCCACTATGGATATGAGGCGAGGGGGATATGATCAGTTTATTTTCCATATTATACTGTTTATGACTTTCGGGCGCGGATGACGCCCATTACTTTTCCTTTTCCTAACCGGATATAATCCAACAACGGCCGGTTGGCCGGACATGTAAAACTACAAGATCCGCACTCTATGCAATCTACGATATAGTTTTTTTCGGCAATTTTCCAATTGGCAAATTCGGTTACATTCATCAGTAAAGTGGGATTAAGTCCCATCGGGCATACCGTCACACATTTTGCACAGCGAATACAGTTATAGACGGGCTTTCGTACGGCTTCTTCCCGGAGGAGGATTAAGATGCCGGAGCTACCTTTGGTTACCGGAACTTCTGCGCTTACAAGCGCTTTACCCATCATGGGGCCTCCTCCTATTATTTTCCCTGTATTTTCGGGAATACCGCCGACCGCTTCAATCAGGTTTCGAACGGGTGTGCCTATACGCGCAAGGAAATTGGATGGATTTGCCACTCCTTTTCCTGTCACGGTTACGACACGTTCGATGAGCGGTTTGTTTTTTTGCACAGCCTCGTATACTGCATACGCTGTTCCTACATTCTGCACAACAGCCCCGACAGAGATGGGTAAGGCTCCACTTTTCACCTGACGGCGGATTACGGCGTCGATCAGTTGCTTTTCTCCTCCCTGGGGGTATTGTACCTTTAAGGGCATGATTTCAATACCCGGATATTTTTTCGCCAAATCCTTTAAATAGACCATGGCGTCTGGTTTGTTGTTCTCAATTCCAATAATAGCCTTTGTTACCCCAATGGCTTTCATCAGGATAACAGCGCCTGTCAATACCTGTTCTCCTTTTTCCGTCATCAGCGAGTGGTCGGAAGTAAGATAAGGTTCACATTCTACGCCATTGATGATTAATATTTCAGCCCGGTAGCCCGGAGGAGGCGTTAGTTTTACTTGTGTGGGGAATGTTGCTCCTCCTAATCCTACAACGCCGGCTTCGGTTATTTTTTCTATAATTTCCTTAGGCGAGAGAGAACATTCCCTTTTCAGCGCTTCACTGCGGTCGATAGTCTCTTCCCACTCATCGCCTTCTACATCTATATAGATGGCCGGGCGCATATAACCGCTTGCGTCAATGGCATTGTCAACTTTGTTCACTTTGCCGGAGACAGACGAATGGATATGAGCGGATACAAAACCGCCCGACTTACCCAACAGGGTTCCTACTTTTACCGGATCGCCTTTTTTTACAACGGCCTGTGCCGGCGCTCCTATGTGTTGCCCTAAAGGTATAACAACCTGTTCGGGAATCGTAAGGGTAATTATCTTTTTCCCGGCAGACAATTTGTTCTCAGGCGGATGAATACCTCCGATTCGGAATGTCCTTAACATACGCTATATGTTTTAATTTGTTTTTTCTTTTGCTTTTGTTTCGCCGATTGCCGTTACTTCTTTCCGGAGAGGAAAGTTTAACTCGTGGATGGCGTGAGTGGGGCATACGGCTACGCACTTACGGCACAAACGGCATTTACGGGAATCGATGTAGGCTAAATTATTGGTCACGTTAATGGCTTCAAACGGACATTCTTTCTCACATTTACGGCAACCGATACAAGCGTTACTGCAGGATTTCCTCGCAATACCTCCCTTATCCTTATTCACGCAGCTAACGTAGATGCGGCGTGATTTCGGCCCCTTATTACGTATTTCAATAATGTTTTTGGGACAAGCTTTCACACAAGCTCCGCAGGATGTACATTTATCTTCAATCACTTCCGGCAATCTTGTGGAGGGATTAATATGTATTGCCCCGAACGCACACGTGGAAACACAGTCGCCATAACCCAGGCAACCATACGAACAGCCCGTTTCACCTCCATATAGCGACGACGCCACGGCACAGTTTTGTGTTCCGTCATACAAATTGGCGCGCGGACGCGCTTCGCAATTTCCATTACAGCGCACTACAGCAATCTTCGGGTCTGCATTCGCAGTATCTTTGCCGAGTATCATAGCTACCTTGGCCATCACGTCTGCTCCGCCAACCGGACAAAACAGCTCATCCAATGAGTGGACGTTTACACACGCAGAGGCAAAACCCGAACATCCGGGATATCCACATCCTCCGCAGTTCGCAGCCGGTAGTACTTCCTGAACCTGTGCGATGAGGGGATTTTCATAAACCTCAAACTTCCTGGAAGCAATATACAATAAGCTGGAGCTGACGATACCGATTCCTCCCAAAGTAATAATGGCGATTAATATCATATATCTGGATTTATTTTCTTGATGATAAAAACAAATTTTTTCTTCAACACGTTACGGAATATATACAAAATAGTGTAATATGGAAATAACAGTAACAAGCCGATCAATGCACCGGTACTTTCTTCCCATTGCAGACTTGTACCAATAAGAACAACCGACACAACCAGCGCTAAAGGGATGACAAAAGCCAGCCAAACAGCCTGGAGCGCCATCGAATCTCTTCCTTCAAGGACAACCGGTTCGCTGGCATGAAACGTTCCTGAATAGTCAGTTGTTTCTATGATCTGTTCTTTTCCGCCTGCTGTTGCACACACTACCTTTGCGTGACAGCAGGCACATGTCGGCTGCTGAACAACTTTTACGTAGATAGTATGCCCTTCAATACGCTCTATTACGCCGCAATAATTAACACTATTTCCCATAATTGCAATCTCGACATAACAAAACCACGGCAAAAGTAATTATTTCCTCCAATAATTGCCCCTATTTTCTGTGGATATTTCTACAAATATATCATTCTTGTGGAACGCACGCTTCTTAATTGGTTGGATTGCGTTGTTGAATTAAGCGCCGGGAAGGCTTAGTATGTGTGCGACGCACGTCATGCATTTTTGCAGCCAAAAATCCCTGCGATTTGTACCACTTCTTGGTAAGAAGCGGTACGAATTGTACCGACATGTACATATTGCCTGTTATCAATCACATACATATTGTGTGGAAACGGTTTCTAAACAATTTAAAAAAACCACCTTGTCCGATTATAACTGCAACGGATTGAGAACAAGCCGGGAACAAAAAACAGGGAGAACTAGGAATACATCTTTGAGAAACACCATTTAAACAACCCCAATACGATCACGTACTAAGCTAAGTGTGACGTAGCGCCAAGCCAAGCTACATGACTAAGTCATCAAAGCCAAACTTGTGTCATCTGAAACGCTCTTTGACAATACGACATTTTTTGCCACCACCGATAGCGTGTTCAACAAGAATCCGAAAAGAGGAGATGGCTTTGTTCACATCTTTTTGTTCCCTGATCAATTCTTTTTCTTTGGACTTCTTTGTTGGCATTTGAATGATTACATTCTCCGGCTTATGTCCAAGAAATCCGATATCTTGCTACAAAGTAATCCCTGAAGGCAACTTTAAGGGTTGTTCATCACAAATAGTTTTATCATGGACACGACCATCATAAGTGCGGTCAACCACAAAATCCGTTTATCGGGGGTGCATAACAGGTTATTCTTTATATTAATTAAGCATCATTATGCGCATAATTGATATTCAACTCAGTCCCTATTGCCGCCAAAATCCTATTGGTTGCATAGAAGAGTGTCTCAGCGGAATGATAATCCTGCGGTCTGATCCATTTTCCTTTCATTATTCGCCAAAGAGTTTCAATGATATTCAGATGTGGGGAATATAGTGGAATATAGAAGAGAAAAAGTCCTCGTTTTTCCCACACAGAGCGCATCTGTTTAATTTTTGCATTCCTGTGTACACTGGCATGATCAAGCACAACAAACGTCTTTTTAGTAACCCTGAAAGAGTATTGTTCGAGGAAATCGACTACCTTTTGTGCATCTATGGATTCACAAGTAGAGAACCCTTCAAAATGGTTGTCACGATCAATCATGCCGAAGATATAGAGCCTCTTGGCCCTCTCCGAAGGGATATAGATGTCTTCTTCTGGAAATTTCCATCCGTAAGGGACATAGCCTTCGCTCCAAACATGGGATTCATCTCCATAGAAGAGGTTGATTTCTTCTTTGGCTGCACGAACGCTTTGTCGATCCGATGCTATCGCCTTGCGTACAGCTTCTTCGTCCGAACAGTCCATTATAGGTTTGCGACCTTGTCCCGGACGCGTGTGCAAGCCTTTGACACCTTCGGCTTTGAACCGCTTCACCCAGCCATTGACACTCTGGGCGGTCATCTCTGTTTGTTCGCCAACTTGTAACGAACTCAAACCTTCCGTTTGAGCAATACCGCACGACAGCGCATACGGAAACAATGCCTCTCGCCGGTACGGAAACCAAGCGTGAGTGCGATCCGATCTGATTCTGTTAAAGTCAATATCTTTATCTTCATATCTATCTACTATTTGGATGATACCAAAATACGATAATTTTATTATGTGTGAAATAATTATGAATACTTACTTACCTAATTATTTTTTCATCTTCGACATTAAATTTTTTCACACTTTTCAGATCGCTACTGGAAATGTTTTTATGAAATTTTTCCGCTTCCTCTTGTAATCTGGACGCTTCGAAATAGTCGTCCTGTTAAAATTACAAGGATTAAGTTCACCTCAAATAGCGGGAAAAGTGGACTTATGCCAACAATCCATCAACAAATGGGTGTACCGATTCATGGGCGAAGGCATCGAAGGACTGGAGAACCGCCCCGGGCAGGGATCTAAGCCGATTATAAGCAGGGAAGCCGACGAAGAAACGATATGCAAAGCTATCGAAGCCGACCGGCAGAGCGTAAAAGCTGCGAAAGCCGCCTGGGAAGCCTCGTCAGGCAAAACCTCCTCGGACGATTGGCGCAAGATATAAACGTATAAGAAAACGTCCAGGGGGAAAGCCCTCGCCGCAACTTTATGCCTACAAGTGCGAGAAGTTACAAAACTTGAGAATCAATATTCGGAAGGTCTCATAGACCTTTATTACGGAGATGAATTCCATGTATGCACCAGCGGCTATATGCCTTATGGGTGGCAGTTCAAGGGAGAGGATTGTTACATCCTTTCCGATCAGAAATTCAGACTCAATTGCTTTGGCCTCATTGACAGGAACTCCAATTATGACGGGTTTACCACAACGGAATCCATCAACTCCGACAGAATCATCGAGTATCTTGACCTCTTGT
>JAISZY010000048.1 GCA_031284375.1 Tannerellaceae bacterium
GTGAGTGAGATACGGACAATCAGCCCGTAGAGATTAACCGAATTTTAGTTGGCAGGGACGATGTTGTTGGAAGAAAAAAAGGGAGAAGATGCGTATTCTTTCAACGTCCTCTCCCTGCAAACACAAAACAATCAACAAAACTGTTAATTTATTATCTGACAAACAGAAGTTCTCTGTATTTGGGCAGCGTCCATAGTTCGTCGTCTACAACAAGTTCCAACTTGTCGATATGGTAACGGATTTCGTCGAACATGGGGAAAACCGTATCGTGGTAGGCGATGGCTTTTTCGCGTTCGGATTCTATCTTGTTCGCTACTTTGCGGGCTTCTACCATTTCGTCTACCTTTTCTTTGATAAAAGAGATATGATTGCTGATGTCTTCTATAATCTCTAAATTGCGGACAGACATACTTGCCGCTTTATCGACGGGGAAGAGGTCGCGAAGTTTATATACATTATCTATCAGAGAAGATTGGTAACGTGTGGCAATGGGGATGATGTGATTCATGGCGAGATCTCCCAGTACGCGGGCTTCTATCTGCACTTTTTTGGTATAAGTTTCCCATTTCACTTCGTTGCGGGCTTTCAATTCTATGTGCGTCATCACGCCGGTGGATTCGAACATCTTTACGGAAGATTCCCTGAGGTAAGCGTCTATAATGAGGGGCACGCTGGTTTCGCAGTCTAATCCGCGGGCGGCGGCTTCGGCTTTCCACTCGTCGGTGTATCCGTTTTTGTCGTAATGGATTGCTTTACTTTCTTTGATGTCTTTGCGGATGACTTCAATAATGGCTGCGTATGTGTCTTTTCCGGCGGCTATCAAGGTGTCTACTTCGTGTTTGAAGAGTTTGAGTTGTTCGGCCACGGCGGCATTCAAGACAAGCATGGCTGCGGCGCAGTTGGCTTCCGAACCTACGGCGCGGAACTCAAACCGGTTGCCGGTAAAGGCAAAGGGCGAGGTGCGATTGCGGTCCGTATTGTCCAGCAGAAGTTCCGGAATACGTGGGATGTCTAATTTAAAGCCCTGTTTGCCTCCTACAATCACTTCGCTCACTTCCGTATTTTCCAGCTTTTCCAATACCTCCGATACCTGGGCGCCGAGGAAACTGGAGATAATGGCCGGCGGCGCTTCGTTGGCTCCCAGTCGGTGGGCGTTGCTGGCCGAGGCGATGCTGGCTTTCAGCAGACCGTTGTGGCGGTAAACGGCTTTCAGAACATTCACCACGAAGGTAATGAAGCGCAGGTTGTCTTCCGGTGTTTGGCCGGGGGCCATCAGGAGGATATCGGTATCGGTTCCGAGCGACCAATTGTTGTGTTTGCCCGATCCGTTGATGCCCTTGAAGGGTTTTTCGTGCAAGAGGACGCGGAATCCGTGGTTTCTCGCCAGGTTGCGCATCAAGGCCATGATGAGTAGATTGTGGTCGTTCGAGAGATTGCACTCTTCAAAGATGGGAGCTACTTCAAACTGGTTGGGGGCCACCTCGTTGTGACGGGTCTTCAAGGGGATGCCCAGTTTGAGCGCTTCTATCTCCAGTTCTTTCAAAAATCCCAACACGCGGATAGGAATGGCGCCGAAGTAGTGGTCTTCCAATTGCTGGTTCTTACTGCTTTCGTGTCCCATAAGGGTTCTTCCGGTAAGCAGGAGATCCGGCCGGGCGGCGTAGAGACCTTCGTCTACGAGGAAGTATTCCTGCTCCCATCCCAGATAGGCGTATACTTTTTTTACGTCGGGATTAAAGTAGTGACATACATCAACAGCGGCTTTGTTTACCGATTCGAGCGCTTTCAGGAGAGGCGCCTTATAGTCGAGCGACTCGCCCGTATAAGAGATAAAGATGGTAGGGATACAAAGCGTATCTCCTACGATAAAAGCGGGCGAAGAAGGATCCCAGGCCGTATAACCTCTCGCTTCGAAGGTGTTGCGTATTCCTCCGCTGGGGAAGCTGGAAGCGTCGGGTTCTTGCTGTACCAAGAGTTTGCCGGAGAATTTTTCTATCAGCCCACCTTTACCGTCGGGGTCAAGGAAGGTGTCATGTTTTTCGGCTGTTCCTTCCGTAAGAGGGTGGAACCAGTGCGTATAGTGGGTAGCGCCATTGGCTAAGGCCCATTGTTGCATGCCTGCGGCTACGGCGTCGGCCGTTTTCATGTCGAGAGGAGTTCCGTTCTCTATCGAGTCCTCTACCTTATCGAAGACTTTGGGCGATAGGTATTTGAACATTTTCTCGCGATTGAAAACTTTGGATGCAAAATAATCCGACTGTTTTCCGGCGGGCGTTGCAACATCTACGGCTTTTTTTCCGAATGCCGCTTCCACTACTCTGAATCTTAATGTACTCATTTTGTTTTTGTTTTTGTTTTGTTTGTTGATAATTCTGATTATGAAATTATAATGTAATCGTGCAAAGGTATATTAAATTAATTGTTGTATGCTGTTTCCCCATGTTCATATATATCCAATCCTTCTTCTTCTACCCGTTTGGATACGCGAAGTCCAAAGATAAGATCCAATCCTTTAAACAGGACAAAACCGGCTCCGGCTGCCCACAATCCTACCACTACGGCGCCAAAAAGTTGGGCGAAGAAAAACGAGCTGCCTCCTCCGAAAAACCATCCGCCTTCAACGGCCAGCAAGCCGGTAAGTATCGTTCCGAGAAATCCGCACACGCCATGTACGGCAGAAGCGCCCACCGGGTCGTCTATCTTCAGCGCCAGGTCGATAAACGAAACGGCATATACCATAGCCACTCCGCAGATAGCGCCGATAATCACCGCACCTACGGGATTCACCACATCGCAACCGGCCGTAATTCCTACCAGCCCGGCCAAGGCGCCGTTCAGCGTAAGAGACAAAGATGGTTTCCGGTATTTTATCCACGATGTGAACAAAGAAAGCACCGCACCGGCGGCGGCCGATAAATTGGTAGTGAGGAAAACATGCGAGATAGCTACGCGGTTGGCCTCTCCCGAAGCGGCTAATTGCGAACCGGGGTTAAAGCCGAACCATCCGAACCAAAGGATAAAGACTCCCAAGCTGGCCACCGTAAGATTATGACCGGGTATGGCGCGCGACTTACCGTCTTTTCCATATTTCCCCAAACGTGGGCCCAGCACGGCGGCGCCGACCAAAGCGACCCATCCGCCTACGGAATGTACAATGGTTGAACCGGCAAAATCGTGAAACGTGGCTCCAAAGGTAGAAGTCATAAAGCTACCCTCGTCGCCGTTCATCAGCCATCCTCCACCCCAAGTCCAATGACCGGATATCGGGTATATCAATACGCTGATGAAAATGGTATAAATCACATAAATAGAGAATTTAGTCCGTTCGGCCATAGCGCCGGAAACGATGGTAGCCGCCGTGGCACAAAAGACGGTCTGAAAAATCAGGAAACCCGCTTTGGGTAGTTCCATATCAATAAAATCGAAGGAAAAGAGGTGGGGGGTTCCGATAAAACCACCCGCTCCGAACATGAGGCCAAAACCAACAGCCCAGAAGAGCAACGAACCGAAGGAGAAGTCTACCAGATTCTTCATTAGGATATTAGCCGTGTTTTTTGTTCGTGTAAATCCGGCTTCAACCATAGCGAATCCCGGTTGCATAAAGAAAACGAGCATGGCGGCCAGTAGCATCCATACGGTATCGAGCGATAAAGCCAAGTCGGCGAAAGTATTTGTTGTTTCCATATCTGTATCGTTTATTTGTTTGTCTGTTTATTAATGTATTATGGTATAGGATTTATTTTTCCTGCTCTGCATTGTAGAGGGCTATATCGCCTCTTTCTCCGGTTCGGATACGAATGGCATCCTGGATGGGGATTACAAAAATACGTCCGTCGCCTATCTCGCCGGTTTGCGAGGCCTTGAGGATTGCTTCTATGGTCTTCTCCACATTCTTGTCGCGAACAACCACCGAAATCAAAATACGTTCAATACTGCTTGTGTCGTAAACCACACCGCGATAAACACGTCCCTGGCGGCTTTTGCCTATCCCGCGAACGTCGTAGTACGAGAACCATTCAATGTCTACTGCGAGGAGTGCTTCTTTTACATCCTCGAACTTGATTCTCCGAATAATTGCTTCTATTTTTTTCATCTTTTATATAGTGTTACTTTTTTTACTTTTTCTTCAAGAAAGGATATACAGAGCAACTGCGCTTTCTTATAAGGTGACTCCAAACACTAAGAACACATTATCCTGGTTGGGAGCAATAATCGTTTCAACAAAAACAGGCAATGCGTAAGCGTCTGTTATTTTTATTGCTTTCACAGCTTTCAGGGAAAGGGTAGAAAGGGCGAATCCCTCTGTACCGGCTTTGTGATAAATCCCTGTCCAGGGAGAAATACCGATGCCGGCGGTCAATGCTACACCTTTGACATTAAAATCGTACCCGGCGCCGAGAAACGTAGAGTACTGCTGTTTGTCTTCTCCATTTTTGTCTCCGTCGTATCCAAACATCGTGCTCCACGAAAGACTCAAGGGGAAGGATTCGCCGAAACTAAAACCCACCGTTCCCTCCAGGAAGTGAAATTCGTTGTAATGTCCGTAAGGATTTCCTTCGCCTGCCCACCAATAATCGGTTAGTCCGATGCTAAAACCTCCAGCTTCGTAGCCCAACGAGATGTCGAACTCCTTTGCCATCGTGGAGAAGTCTGTCGACCCCCACGCTCCTAAAGAAAAATTTCCGAGCGACAAAGTCACTCCCGGCTGTATAGCTACTCCTGTTTGATAAACTCCGCGCCATACATAACTGCTGACTAAATCGGCTCCCGCCGAAACTTCAAACTTTGCTCTCTCCTGCGCCACTGCGGAAAAGGGAATAAGCAAAGCCGTCAGAACGATAACCTTTGTTAATGTAATACCTAATCTTTTTGCCATTTTGAAATAGTTTAGTTTGTTACTGTATTATTATGACTTATTACGCTGCAAATATATATCTTTTTTATATATCAAAAAATATTTGCCTAACTTTTTGCAAAAAAAAATACTATCCGGATACAACAGACAGGAGAAAATACGGATGTATCCGTCCTGTTACTGTGTATCCGGAAACGATTCGGAGGTAGAAACGGTAGTATTATAGCGGGATATTTTCGGCTAAAAAAATATCAAAACCTTTGCCGGGTTGTGAGTTGTGTCAATGGTTGTGAAAGATTACTTCCAGCGTTTCAGCCAAGCCGTCGATATCTTCGTCGGTTGTATCCCACGAAGTGACAAAACGTACTTCGTGCATGGCTTCGTTCCAGTAATAAAAGAAATATTTTTCGGATAGCTTTTTTGCCGCATCTGCCGGCATGGTGAAAAAAAGTTGGTTGGATTCGGTCTTTTGTGTAAATCCGATTTCGGGATACGATGTGAATATATCAACCAAACGAGCCGCCTTCCGGTTGGCCGATCGGGCATTGTCCAGCCAGAGATCATTTTCCAGATAGGGAACAAACTGGGCAGAAAGATAACGCATCTTAGAAGCTAATTGCGCCGATTGTTTGCGGAAATACGGCAGGTTTTTGCTTATCTCAGGATGGAAAGAGATAACAGCCTCGCCCATCATCATCCCGTTCTTGGTACCTCCGAAACTGAGGATGTCTACGCCTGCGTCTACGGTCAGTTCCTTCATCGAACAGTTCAGATAAGCACAGGCATTGGCCAAGCGGGCGCCATCCATGTGAAGATACATATCATATTGGTGCAGAAGTGAGGCTATCGCTTTTATTTCGTCTATGGTATAGACCGTACCCAATTCTGTGACCTGAGAAATATAGACGGCTTTAGGTTGGGCATGATGGCATACTCCAAAATTGTGCAAGTGTGGGCGAAGTAATTCCGGCGTCAGTTTGCCGTCGGTTGTAGGGATCGCTATGATTGTGCAGCCGGTCATCCGTGCAGGCGCTCCACATTCATCTACGTAAATATGAGCGGTCTGCGTACATAGGATGGCATGGAAAGAACGGGTTATCGCCTGCAAGGCTACCGAATTGGCGCCTGTCCCGTTAAAGACAAAGAAAGGTTCGGCATTTTCGCCAAACACTTCTTTTAGTTTGGCAACAGCCTGCTGTGTATATGGGTCGTCGCCATATCCTACGGTATGATCGTGGTTTACCTTTTCAATAGCATCCATTATCAAAGGATGCACACCGGAATTATTGTCGCTTGCAAAACTTCTCATATTGTTTATTTGTTTGTTTATTTTGCCGTCAAAGATAAATATTATACTTCACTCGCTACAAATATTACATTTAGATGTTCCTTTTCATTTAATACCGCCTGTTTTTTTTGTGCCGTCTCTATATAAGAGACATCATAAATTTTAATACACTGAAAATGAGTTATATAAAAATGAAATATGCCCATTTTTCTCTATTATAGGGATGTTTTTTGTAAAGGTTTACATATCTCCCGACTCGATAATAGAGTATTTTGTTCGCCTCATATCCGGCAATAAAGAATGAAAAAAAAGCCATTGGTTACTCGCTCCGGGAGGTAGGAATTTGACATTATGTCAAAACTATCATTATGTCAAAAAAATGCTTTGCAAAAGTTGTTTTTTTGCCGTCGAACTCTCCGTGAGTCTCCAAAAACGCCGGGATTTCAGGGATTAGAAAATACAAAATGATACATATATATAATTGTTATAATTATTAAGAAGAAAACAGATGTATAAAAACAATAAAAACATATATATTTAACAATATGATACGCAATATGATATTTTATAATATTACTTGTAACAACCCATTCGGATTCATAAAAAATGTTACTTTTATGTGAAATTTCCTGATATGCTTTGTCTTCTATTTTTCTAAAGCATCTCTCCGGAGTTTCATTACAATGATTTTAAAAATCATCACAATGACACTCCAAAGACATTGTGATGAACTCCTGAAGACATTGCAATGATTTTCGGAGATCATGAGCATCAAATTACCGAAAGACGTAAAACACCTGTACAAAACAATTGATTTGTCTGGATTAACTTTAAAATACATTATCAATTAGACAGTAAAATTCCTGTTCAATTGTCGGATTGTATATGAATTAACTGAATTTAGAATCAATTAAAGATTATAAATAGGTTATGAAAAGGTATATTGTCGGCAAATCCAAATATACAAAAAAATGCAGTTTTTTTTGAATTTTAGGCACATTTACCCATATATCCGTCACTTTTGGACTTTGTTTTTCCGTTCTTCTGTGTCAAAATATAAACAGGCCTCAAAAATATTCAAAAATATTTGTTCGCTCCATTAAATTTTTTAATATCTTCGCCTCCCATATAGGAGTTTTCTACATATACATTATGCGTGTTGCAGGTCTCTTATATAGAAACGGCACAAAAAAATTAGCCGGTATAAAATGAAAAATAACATTTAACTTAATGAATACCAATGGAATATATTTCCTTCGGGGAGCCGGGGGTATGTGATAATCACACCAATACGGAAGACAACATCTGGTTCGCTATGAGCGCTCCTTTCTGCAAAGAATTAGAGGCAAAACGGATGTTGGACAAAACGAATATCGAAAACTTCGTCCCCATGCATTATAAAATTATTGTAAAAAAAGACGGTAAAAAGGTTCGAGAATTAGTTCCGGTCATACACAACCTGATATTCGTCCGGACAACCCCTACGATGATTCGGGAAATCAAAAGCCGGATATTGATTCTGCAATACTACACCCGGCGGGAGAAGGGGAAGAATCTACCGATTATCATTCCGGAGTCACAGATGAGGCAATTTATTGCCGTATCGGAAACGCATAATGAAAAGCTGATCTATCTGAAACCGGAGGAAGTCGATTTGCAAAAAGGGACTCGTGTCCGTATCCACGGCGGCTCTTTAGACGGCGTGGAAGGCATCTTCGTAAAAGTGCGAGGTATCCGGAATCGACGGGTAGTCGTACAGGTAGAAGGTATTATGGTCGTGGCCATGGCTGAAATCAAACCGGATCTGATTGAGGTGCTACCACAAAAGGAAACACGTAAGCATTTGCAACTATGTGTATAATGAATCTTTGGATAATAAATTTTGAAAACAAAAACGGAGTAGCCGATAGCCATAAAAGTGGAGGCATTCATTTTTAACAGTTATTACAATGGAAATTTTAGAAAGAACAAAAGCGCTTCTGCTCAAACCCAAAGAGGAGTGGGAAGTAATTGAAGCAGAAAATGCATCTCATGAAAAAGTATTTTTCGGACATCTGCTGATTTTAGCCTTGATACCGGCTGCAGCATTGTTTTTTCATTATTGGTGGGAATGGCATTCGAAACTCCAAGAAGCGATTCAAATCTTCACTACTATAGCTGCAGAAGATGAAGCGATGCAAGAAAATTTGGAAGATGTAATTGCTATAACCAAAGTATTACTCCCTCTCAATGCGATTTCCGGGATAATTGATGCAGCCATTGAGTTTGTTATTATTGTGGCTGGCGCCTATGTTTCTGCGGTTATTCTCAATGCTCTTTCCGACAATTTTGGCGTGCAAAAAGATTTCAATCGTGCATTTACATTGGTGGCATATTCCTACACTCCGCTGTGCGTGGCAGGCTTGCTGAATATTTATCCGCCACTTATTCCAATCGTGCCGTATATAGGTTTGTACGGAATTTACTTGTTTTACATTGGGGTCAAACCGATAATCAATCCACCTGTCGGAAAAGCAACTACCTGTTTCATTATGGGTATAGCGATAACGTTGGCAACCTGTTTTCTTATCCCGGAAATTGTGCAACCGGTAGCTAATGATATTAGAAACAAAGTAGAGACCGAACAAGTAAAAGAAAAGGAAAAAAAGCTGACCGAACTAGCAATAGAATTGGCAAAAAAACATGGTCGAGAGTTTGACCCAAAAGAATTCCAACGCTATTGGAAAGATATAGAAAAAGAGTTGGAAAAAGAGTTGGAAAAACAGAGGAGAAAATATTATTATTAAACGACCGTATTTTTAAAAGCAACAATAATGGATTAAATGAGAAAATGATGAACACAACAGGTAATATCTTATTTCTTTCCGTATTATTATGCAGCAGTACAATAGCATACAGCCAGTTACAGATTCCGACCTTTCCAGGCGGGGAGACAGCATTAAGGAACTATCTGAATGATAACATCCATTATCCTGATATTGCAACGAAAAACGGCATACAAGGTACTGTTATCGTTAAATTCGTTGTGAACAAAACCGGCGCTATTTCATTAGTTCAGATAGAGAGAGGAATAGACCCCTATCTGGATGAAGAGGCTACGCGCGTGGTACAATCAATGCCCAATTGGATTCCCGGTACAAAAGCCGGTAGTGCCGTAAATATTTTGTGCAATATTCCTATATCCTTTAAGCTAACCGATAATGGCGACAAGGGGGCGTTTCCTACAAATGCTGTTCCAAATGAAATGGCGCCTGTAGCCACACCCATTAGTCGGAACCGGACAAACGTTCAAAGCCGGGCGGATTTACCTTCTTCGACATTTGCCGCCAATATGGAAGGCTACATTATTGCGGTAGAAGACGACAGGATTTACTTGAAATTACATTCACCAAATATAAAAGTGTCGGACGTTGTATCTGTTTTTGGCAACGGCAGACAGATGACTGACCCCAGAACAGGGCAAACCATACGGATGAAACCTGAAACGGTGGGACAAGTAAAAATAATTGCGGTAGAAAATGATTATTCCATCGGAAAAGCGATGAGTAATATAACTCTATTGGAAGCGGGAATGAGTGTTCGAAAAGAAACTTCCTTGCCTGTTAACGGCTATGGTGAAGTGGCGGTTCTGATTGCGCCTGCCGAAATAAACTGGCCCAATAACTATCAAGTTGATGACGGCTCTTTTGCAGAGATTATTTCTGCCACATTAATGAAACATTTGTTGAAGTCCAATAAAATTCAACTGTTAGACCGTTCTGTACTGGAAACACAAAGACAAGAATTGAATATGGCGAACAGCGGTGAAATTGACTTCAATACGGCGCTCCAATACGGTAAAATAATGGGTGGGCGTTATATTATTAAGCTAACCATGCAAAAGCCCGATGTTGTAAATATTACGAATAGCGTCCCTCTCAAAGGTTTAGTTGGCATGATAGGCGGTAGAAATATTCCAAATAATTCGGAGATTAATAAATATGTGCCTCGCAATGTGCAAACAACTGCGGTAAAAGTATCGGTTGGTATTACGGCTCGCGTAGTGGATTTACAAACGGGTGCAGTTCAGTTTATGTGCAATCATACAGGTGAAGCAAAAGGAAAACCCTCACATGCGCTTGAATTTGACGAAATCGGTTCAACAATATTAAATAGCGGTGATGAATTAAAACAAACAGTAACAGGGGCTGCAATAGAAAATGCATTTATGCAAATCGGACCCAAGTTAAACGGGTTCTTTAATGGGAAATTATAAAAAATATCATTATGAATACTTCAAGAAAAATTTTAGCAAGTATCGCATTTGTTGTGATAATGCTACCATGTGCAATTTTTGCACAACAACCAACAATAACTATTTCTGTTCAACAAAATAATGGAAATGGAACAATTCGTGTAGGTGGACGCTATACTTATGCAGATTATGTGACTATTGATTGTAGAAACTTAACAGATAATACGGTTATACAAAATCAAGCAGTCCAAGTCGGTAGTGGAAGCTGGTATTACGATAAGCCTGTTGAGGCAAGAAAAAAATATCGTTTTGCTGTAAAAGCGTCTAATAAAGCGGGTGCAGTACGGTGGGCACAAATAGAGATAACGGCTGAGTTTATGGGACCTTTGCCACCAACTTACACCACTCAAACCGTTAATGCTTACCGTTGGACAAATACTAGTGCAAGCATTTACAGCGATATAAATTTGACAAATCGCATAACTTCGTTAAACAAAGACACGAAAGTGTATGTAAGTAATAAGTATGTGTTTAACAGTGGAAAAACAGTTGCGAAGATTAATGAGGGATATGTGGATGCTAATAACTTAACAGTGACCGCAGTGGAAAAAATTCAAAGAAGATATATCGCCTGTGAGATGCTGGATGTCGATGGAATGTATGCAGCTTTCGCAGAAGGTCGACTCCTAAAATCGGAGGTGGGTTCTAATATTAATATTGGCCTATCCACAAGTATAAGTGATTTAATTACAGCCAGTGCCGGTGCCGGTATTAGTAGCACTTATGTTTATGGTGTCCGAATTCCTCGTGGTGAAGCGGTTAATTACTTCCCGAAAAAAGATAATGGAAACACGATGGAAATCAAAACAACAAAAGGAAACGCAATATACGTACCTACTGAAAAGGGTAATACAGTCCTAATTGGTTGGCAAAATGCCTACTACTACGTTTCACGTGAATGCTTAGGAACTGATCCGCTGCCAAAAACACAGGTTAACAATGTTTCTCCATCAGCCGCACCCAACCAGCCACAGCAACAAACCTACAACACTTCACATTTTGTCAAAACCGGCAATGCCAAACCGTATAGTTACAACGGCAAAAATTATATCGGTGAGATAAATAACACAAACGGATTTCGGTTTAGCGTAAACAGCAATAGCGCAAAAATAGTCATTTTTAGTCTATTGTATCGTTCCGACAATCGTGGTGGAAAATTGATAGTGAATGGTGTAACACAAAACATCAGTTTCTCTTCAACCAACTGGAATTGGGGAACAAAAGAAATTCAAGGAATCAGATTAAGGCAGGGAACGAACACGATTGAGTTTAAAGGAGGCTATCAGACAAGTTATGCACCGGACATTGCGGAGATAACAATTCGTTAAAAAAACAAGTATAATATAGAAGTTGCGCCCGACACGCATTAGGGATAAAAAAATAATACTCCCGACATATAGCCTTGCATGGATTAAAAGTAAGTTTTCCAATCATCAAAAAGAATTTACACATTTTGGGGATAATTCAAAGATAATTTCTACACGCAAAAAATATGGTATCAAATTCAGACTTGCAAAAGTGGCAATCCGCCACCGACGGCATCAACGAATCGGGGCAAAACGACTTGACAGGAGAAGAATGGTCGGCATTGGTGGCGCTGAACAAGTGTTTGAGTAGCGGCAATTTTGAGTCGGTCGAAAGCCGCCGTAGCCTCCGGTTGTTGAGTGGTAACTTAAGATTGCACGATAACAACCGGATTCTGCAGATGCACTTGAGAAACTTTATCGCCCTGTGTGATAAGTACGGCGGCGTTGCAAACACAGGCAACTCGTCGGGCGAGAGCAAACCACAGAAAAAAAGCAATGGCTTTTTACGGATTGTTGTCATTGCTGCATTGGCAGGCGGTTGCTGGGTTTATAAGAATTGGAAAGAACAAAAGCCGGAAGAGCAATCAATTGCGGCAACAGTCGCCACCAACCCGGGCGTAATAATAGATGATGTTCGCTTGGATAAAGAAAACATCGACAATACAAATATTCAGGCAACAACTACTACGGTACCTTCCCGTTCTTCTTCTTCAAGTTTGCAACTGTCCAACCGTTTGCTTACAGAAGCCGATTTACGAAGCCTTTCCGAGGCTCAGTTGAGAATCCTGCATAATGAAATTTATGCACGGCACGGGTACATCTGTGAATCGAAAGGTGTACAGGAATATTTCTCCCAGCAATCCTGGTACCATCCACGAAGCAAAGATGTCACACGCTTGTTGACGGCTACCGAAAAGAAAAACGTCGAATTGATCAGGAAACTGGAAGCATCCGCTTCCAGTGGCGATCCAAACAATAACGGCATTTCTCAATCACCCTCTGTGCAGGCAACAACTACTACGGCGCCTTCCCATTCTCCAGATTTGCAACCGTCCAACCATTTGCTCGCAGAAAACGATTTACGAGGGCTTTCCAAGGCACAGTTGAGAATCCTGCGTAATGAAATTTATGCACGGCACGGATACATCTTCCAATCGAAAGACTTACAGGAATATTTCTCCCAGCAATCTTGGTATCAGCCGAGAAGCAGGGATGTCACACACTTGTTGACGGCTACCGAAAAGAAAAATGTTGAATTTATCAAGATATATGAAACATCTGCTTCCAGTGGCGATAAAAACAGCAACGGCGCTTCCAGGCAAATCCGTTCCGGTCAAATCCAATCGCCGCCTATTGTGAATGTGTATGCGAGAGGCTGGAATGCTATGATACGACTGCCGGAAGCCTGGAACGGAACATCGGTACTTGCCAATGGCTTTATCTTTATTCCCTTTGAAGACAAAAAATTGCAGAATAAATATAATGTTCATCCCGGTGGTCGTTCGCCGAAAGACGGTCACATCTATTTCGAC
>JAISZY010000233.1 GCA_031284375.1 Tannerellaceae bacterium
CCTTATTCCCTTATTTCCCGATAACCGAATAAGGGCGCCCGTCATTGCGAACGCAGTGAAGCAATCCAGTCCCACACACGCACCCTGGATTGCTTCACTTCGTTCGCAATGACGAGGTACTACGTTCGCGGATGACGGAGTACTACGTTCGCAAGGACGCGACCCACTAACCATTAACATGAATCACGAATATACAACGTATCGGGAAAAACCGTACTTTTAGCATCTAAAAACAGAAATAAATAGAATAAGAATTATATGTCTAACAAGAACGAAAACAAAGAAAAAAAGAACAAGGTGAATAGGATGAAGAAACAAGCCATCCTGCAGGCCATCACAGAAATATTTCAGGCTTCGCCCAAAGAAATATTTAACTATAAGCAAATCTGTAAAATCATCGGAATAGATAACGAGCCGCAAAAACTCTTGGCCGTAGATTTGCTCGACAACCTGGCGGACAACGATTTTATTACCGAAATAGACCGCGGACGCTATCGCCTGCATACCCTCTCTACGCTTAACGTGGGCTTCTTTAATCGCCGTAATAACGGCAAAAATTCTTTCGTGGCCGAAGACGGCGGAGCGCCTGTATTCGTGGCCGAAAGAAATTCCCGTCATGCCATGGATGGCGACAAAGTGAAAGTTCAGTACCTGGCCAAACGCAAAGGAAAAGGACTGGAGGCCGTAGTGGTGGAAATACTGGAGCGCGTGGACCGGAGGTTTGTGGGGAAACTGCAAGCAACCAAATCGTGGGCTTTCCTCATAACCGAAGATAAAACCCTGGCAAACGATATTTTTATCCCCAAAGAAAAACTTAACGGTGGAAAAGACGGGGATAAAGCCGTGGTGCGCATCGTGAACTGGCAAGAAAACGCCAAGAATCCCACGGGCGAGGTGGTGGATATCTTAGGCATAGCCGGACAGAATACAACCGAGATGCACGCTATCCTTGCCGAATTTGGATTGCCCTACAAATATCCGGCTACGATGATACGAGCCGCTCAACGGATACCGGACACGATTCGGCCGGAAGATTTGACCGGAAGGGAAGATTTTCGCCCGGTAACGACCTTCACCATCGACCCGAAGGATGCCAAGGATTTCGACGACGCCTTGTCGGCCCAACTTCTGATGAACGGACACTGGGAGGTAGGCGTGCACATTGCCGACGTTACGCATTACGTGGAACAGGATTCGACCATCGACCGGGAAGCAAAAGAGCGGGCTACTTCCGTCTATCTGGTAGACCGCACCATCCCGATGCTGCCCGAACGACTGAGCAACCATATCTGCTCGCTTCGTCCGGACGAAGACAAACTCTGTTTTTCCGCAATCTTCGAACTGGATGCCAACGCCAACGTAAAGAAATACCGCATAAAGCGCACCGTCATCCGAAGCAACCGACGCTTCACGTACGAAGACGCCCAGCAAGTGATTGAAACCGGCCGGGGGGATTGTCAAAACGAAGTCCAAGCGCTGAACGCCTTGGCGAAAAAACTGAGAGAGAAACGATTCAAAAACGGGGCGATTAACTTCGACCGCTATGAAGTAAAGTTTGAACTGAACGAAGACGGCCAACCAACCAATGTATACTTCAAAGAATCTGCCGACGCCAATAAACTGATAGAAGAATTTATGCTGCTGGCCAACAAAACGGTGGCCGAATATATCGTTCAATTGGAGGCAGACAAAACCAAACGCACGTTTGTTTACCGTATACACGAACATCCGGACTTGGAAAAGATGGAGAACTTTGCCGGCTTTGTCCGTCGCTTCGGTTATAAGCTCAAGACAGAAGGCAAAAAAGGAGACTTATCCAAAGGCATCAATCAACTGTTAGACACTGTCAAGGGGAAGCCCGAAGAGAACCTGATAGAAACGCTTGCCGTACGCGCTATGCAAAAAGCCCGTTACTCGACGGACAATATCGGGCATTATGGTTTGGCGATGGATGCCTATACGCATTTTACGTCGCCCATCCGACGCTATCCCGATATGTTGGTGCATCGCCTGCTGGAACGCTATCTGGCCGGGGGCCGCAGTATCTCCCGCTCTAAATATAAGGAGCTTTGCGAGCATTGTTCCGCAATGGAAACGCTGGCTGCCAATGCCGAACGAGCCTCTATTAAGTACAAACAAGTGGAATATATGAGCAGCCGGCTGGGAAAGGTGTACGACGGCGTTATTTCGGGCGTAACCGAATGGGGGCTATATGTAGAGCTGAACGAAAACAAATGCGAAGGACTTGTGCCTATGCGCGATTTGGAGGACGATTACTACGAGTTTGACGAAAAAAACTATTGCCTCACGGGCCGCCGGCACAGACAACAATTCCGTCTCGGCGACCCTATTCGTGTGCAAGTAACGCATGCCAATCTGGAGCGCAAACAATTGGACTTTTCGTTGGTGGACTAACTCCGGCCGGCTATTGTTGCGTCAGTTCAATGATGCGGCTGTTTGTCGAGGCGGTAGAAAAGACGGGAAGACCTACCTTCATCAGATAATCGCCCGTGTAGGTTTTCCCGTTGCTTTGCAGGCGGGAGCGCGTTTCCGGGAGGAGGTTAATCTCTTCCACTTTGTAGGTTTTCGAGGCGTCGAGTCCTTGCAGTTTCACCGGCAGCAGTTTCTCGCCGTAGCGCGGGTAGATATCATACACATACAAGACGGCTTTGCTTTGGTTCCGGTTTGCGTGCATCACGGCGGTATGATTGGTTTCGTAGGGAGAAACGAGGCGATAGAAATCTCCGTTGAGTATCACGTCTTTCAGCCGGTTGTAATGGGCTACCGCCTGGCGGCAATAGGTTTGTTCTTTCTCGTCCATTTCTTTCAGGCTGATGTCGAAACCCAATTTGCACATCATGGCTACATCGGTTCGGAATTTGATGCTTGTTTTCTTATTCCAACTCGTTACGTGCGCCGACATGGATTTGGTGGGGAAGAATTGCGAGAATCCCCATTGGATGTACAACCGTTCTACCGGGTCTGTATTATCGCTGCACCAAAATTCGGTGAAGTACTTCAGCGCCTCGTAATCGCAACGCGCCCCTCCGCCGGAGCAGAGCATCATGGGCAGGTTGGGATATTTGTTTTTCACCCGTTCAAAGACCTTGTACACTCCTCGCACGTGGTCGATGTAGAGGTGGTTTTGTTTTTCCTTCAGATAAGGCGAATAGATGTTGGTAATGGGGCTGTTGCAATCCCATTTAAAGTAAGCCAGGTCGGGATTTTCGGTCATAAGTTTATCTACAATGCCGAATACATAGTCTTGCACCTGGGGATTGGAGAGGTCCAACACCAACTGATTGCGGAAGTAATACGCTTCCCGGTTGGGTTGATGTATCACCCAGTCCGGATGTTTTTCAAAGAGTTCGCTTTTGGGATTCACCATTTCGGGTTCGATCCAGATGCCGAACTTTACGCCGGCTTCTTTCGCCGCCTTCACCAAATGCGGTACTCCGTTGGGGAGTTTTGTGCGGGTCACGTCCCAGTCTCCCAGGCCGGCGCGGTCGTTGGCGCGGGGGTATTTATTGGCAAACCATCCGTCGTCGAGGAGGAACATATCTACGCCCAGGGTTTTGGCTTCCTTCATTAGTTCTTCCAATTTTTGCTCGTCGAAGTTAAATCCGGTAGCTTCCCAGTTGTTCAGCAGGGTGAGGCGGTCGCCTTTTCCGTCTTTCAGTTGATATTCTCTGGCCCAGTCGTGGATGTTACGGCTGGCTTTTCCTCTGCCCGAATCGCTGAGGGTAAAGATAAATTCGGGGGTGGTGAAGACTTCGTCCGGTTTCAGTTGGTAGGTCGAGGCGTAGGGGTTGATGCCGGAGAGGAGGCGCAGGTCGCCGTTGTTGTCTACTTCGAACGTGAACTGAAAGTTTCCCGTCCAGCCGATGGTACCCAGCAGCACGTCGCCGGAGTCTTCGCGCGGCGGTCCGTCCAAGCCAAGTTCAAAGAAGGGATAGGTGTGCATGGCGGCGCGGGAGCCGAGCTTGGTGTCGATAATCTTTTTTCCGAACTGCAATTCTTGCGTGCTCATCCGAACTTCTTTGGCCCAATCTCCGCTAAATTCGGTCAGGTAGTACGAGGCTCGTTCAAAGTATAGCATGTTTGAGGCGTATCGCCAGATGTCGACAGGTTTCTTTTCATGGTGTTTTATTTCGCTCCATGCCTTGATGATGTTTTCTTTTCCGTAGGCTACGTAGTGGAGGGTTACTTCCACGGGATAGACTTTGTCTTTGAGGAAGACGAGGGTTTCCGTTACGTTGTCGTCTACTTTCCGGGTATTGGAAGAGAGATAGGAAAGGATGGTGGTAGGATTGCCGTCGGTATGCGTTACGGCCAATGTGGGTTCGAAATAATCTTCCGCTCCCGAGCCGGGATAGACCTCCGTGTGGCGGGACAGATGCGCCAAGTCTGCTTCATGTGCCAGGCGTTTGCCCAGATAAGATTGGTACAGGCGTCCGTTGGGGGCTACGGTGAGAATCAAATCCGTTTCGTGGGTAGAGATGCGGATGGGCGCTTCTTGGGCGGCCATCGGCGAGAGGAGGAATAAGCAGGCAAGCGCTGCAAGAAATTCTTTTTTCATAATGAACTGTTTATTGATTAATAATTGTACTTTATGTTTGTTCTTTTAGTATCACATCGTGCGCTCCTCCTTCTACGATGCCGGTGGAGGAGACTAAGGTTATTTTGGCGCAACGTTGCAATTCGTCTATCGTAATGGCTCCGCAACTGCACATGGTGGCTTTTATTTTGCCTAAGGTAATGTTCAGGTTGTCTTTCATTTTGCCGGCGTAGGGTACGTAACTGTCTACTCCTTCTTCAAATTTGAGCGTTTCGCCCACGCCTCCCAGGTCGTAGCGCTGCCAGTTTTGCGCCCGGTTGGAGCCTTCTCCCCAGTATTCTTTTACGTAATTGTTTCCGATGCGAAGTTTCTTGGTGGGTGATTCGTCGAAGCGGGCAAAGTAGCGTCCCATCATCAAGAAATCGGCTCCCATGGCTAAGGCCAACACCATGTGGTAATCGTGCACTAATCCGCCGTCGCTACAGATGGGGATGTACTGGCCTGTTTTGCGGAGATGTTCGTTGCGCGCCTGGGCTACGTCTATCAGGGCGGTGGCTTGTCCGCGTCCGATGCCTTTCTGCTCGCGGGTGATGCAGATGGAGCCTCCTCCGATGCCTACTTTTACGAAGTCGGCGCCGGCGTTTACCAGATATTCAAAGCCATCGCGGTCTACCACATTCCCGGCGCCTACATGTACCGCATCGCCGTATTGTTTTTTAATCCAGAGGAGCGTATCGCGTTGCCATTCGGAATATCCGTCGGACGAGTCGATGCAAAGCACATCTACGCCGGCGTCGAGCAGAGCGGGTACACGTTTCTCGTAGTCGCGGGTATTGATGCCGGCGCCTACGCGGAGGGTTTTATCATTGCCCGACAGTTCGTATGGATTTTCGCGATGTCCGTCGTAATCTTTCCGGAAAACGAAATAGGCCAGATTCCGGTTCGGGTCGATGATGGGCAATATATTCAGTTTATGTTCCCAGATTATCTGATTGGCTTCGGAGAGGGTGATACCGGTTTGGCCTACGTATAGTTTCTCGAAGGGCGTCATAAAATACTTCACCTTCATACTATGGTCGTCTTTTTCGGGGCGGAAGTCCCGGCTGGTTACCAATCCGAGCAGTTTGCCGTTGGGCGTACCGTCGTCGGTAACGCCAATGGTGGAATGTCCGGTTTGGCTTATCAGGGCCAATACATCCGAGAGGCGATGTGCCGGCGTAAGATTCGAGTCGCTCACTACGAAGCCGGCTTTGAATTTTTTCACTTTGCGCACCATTTCTACCTGACTGTCGATGGGCTGCGAGCCGAAAATAAAGGAAATCCCGCCGTGGCGAGCCAGTTCTATCGCCAGTTCCGGCCCCGATACCGATTGCATAATAGCCGAAACGAAAGGGATATTGAGACGGATAGCCGGCATTTCGCCGGTGGCATATTTAACGAGCGGCGCGCGCAGAGAGATATTCGAAGGAACGCATAATTTGGTTGTCAGACCGGGAATAAGCAGGTATTCTCCAAAAGTCCTTGATACATCGTTTAAAAAGATCGCCATAAGATTAGAATATTATTATAGTATGAAGAATTATAGGGCAAATGTACATGAGAATCGTTGTATTTCCAAGTATGGGGGGAAAAAGATATCCCCAGAATGGTTTCCCCACAGTGGCGGGCAGGTATATTTTCTTCTTTTTTTGAGGGGAGCGTTGCAGGAAAACGTTCGTTTAAATGTGACGCAAATATAGGACAAATTGTATGACTTTACCAAATAAAAATCAAGGTAATAGCGTTTTTGGCGTCCGTAAAAAAGCGTCACATTTAAACGAAGGTTTAATTGTAACACTGTGTGAAGCCGAATAAATAAGATAATATGGTAAAAATAAAGTTCTTACAACGCATTCTGCCTTTACTGCCGTCAAGTACGCAGCACAGCAAGCCCTGTAACTTAAGTGTAAACTTTGGAAACAATATCCATTATTTTACCGGCTTGAATGCTTTACGTTTTTGGGCTGCTTATTTTGTGGTCTTGCATCACGCCGAACAAATAAGAATGAAATATGGTATGTTCAACCTCAAAGAGTATGCGCTGTTCAACAATGGAGGTATTGCCGTAACATTCTTTTTCGTACTAAGCGGATTTCTCATTACCTATCTACTTCTGCAAAAACAGTACAATACAAACGAAATCAGTGTAAAACAGTTTTACATCCGTCGTATTCTACGCATCTGGCCGCTTTACTTTCTGCTCGTTTTTCTTGGCGCTTTGTTGGTTCCCTACCTGGTACAATCCATTGGCTATTCGTACGAAATGCCTTATGGTTTTAAAAATGTGATTGGCTATTTTGTGTTCTTCATGCCTTTTATGGTGAATATAAAATTTGGCCATCATCTACTTGAACCCTTGTGGTCTATCGGAGTGGAAGAATTGTTTTATCTCGTTTGGGCGCCTCTGTTCAAGTGGTTGAAAAGGCATATCTTAGCTATCATTCTAAGTGTTATTCTTATCAAAATATGTGTTTCTGTTGTTGTCTTCCGGTTTGAGATTCAAAATACCTTTTCGGAAGTTCTCGGAGCCTTACAATTTGAAGCGATGGCTATGGGTGGATTGGGCGCCTATATTATATTTCATCGCAAAAAGGAAATATCGGAAAGCGGTCTGTTCTCCCTGCCCGTTCAACTGTTTGCCATTCTGTTTCTCTTGCTTCACCTGCTCTGTCGTAATTATTTAACGGAAAACAGTTGCATCTTCCGAAGTTTGTTTCAAACACCCATTGCTTCCAATTTTTTACTGATAGCAATATTTGTATGGTTAATCATCAATACTTCTCTCAACCGGAAAGCTATCATCAGATTCCATAATAAATATCTGAATTTTCTGGGCGAAATCTCATACGGAATTTATATGTACCACATGTTGGTGGTTTTCGGAATCATATGGATGTTCAAAGACAGGCTCAATTGTTTAGGCAGCGCATTATCTACCATCGTTTTCTATCTATTACTCACAACCGGCGTGATTTTCGTTTCCTATTTGTCCAAAATACGGTTTGAAGACTATTTCCTAAAGCTTAAATCGAAATTCAACAAATGAAGATATTCCTACTTTTTCTGTGTAACTAAGCCTTGCGGCTGTTATTTTTACTGCCCCGGAGATAGTAATATTTTATTGAATCCCACGGAGCACGGAGGGAATCCCCGAATGAAAGAAATTATGTATTTTTGTAACCGGATTTTTAAAAACGACTTAACTCATGACAGAAAAAGAATTTAAGAAAAACAGTATTTCTACATATTGGATTATGGATAAAAACGAAGCTATCAGAATAAGCAAAAACTACATCCACAAAGTCAGACAAAACGGCATACCTGTTTTGGACTGTTGGTTGTTTGGATCTTACGCAAAAGACACTTATCACAAGGATAGCGACATCTTTAGAACATGAAAACATTCCACATCACCAAGCCGGACGAGGCAATTCGAGAACAATTGCTCCACAAGATAAATAATCTGACTAAACCCATAGGTTCGCTGGGACGTCTGGAAGAATTGGCCGTCCAAATCGGTCTTATCCAGCAAACCGACACGCCGGCGTTGAAGCGTCCGAACCATATCATCTTCGCCGCCGACCATGGTATCGCTGCCGAAGGAGTAAGCCTGTCGCCCCAGGCTGTGACCTGGCAACAAACCGAAAATTTTATGAAAGGCGGAGCCGCCATTAACTTCCTGTGCCGCCAACATGGCTTTGAACTCCACGTGGTGGATGCCGGCGTAGATTACAACTTCTCGCCCCACTTGGGCATCATAGACAAAAAAGTGCGCTGCGGAACCCACAACTATCTCTACCAGGCGGCGATGACGGAAAGAGAATGTAAGCGCTGCCTCGCCTCCGGCGCCGAAGTGGTAAGAGATGTATCTGCCGGCGGATGCAACATCGTAAGTTTTGGAGAAATGGGGATTGGCAACACCTCGTCTTCCTCCCTCTGGATGAGCTGCTTTACCGGCCTCCCGCTGGAACGCTGCGTAGGCGCCGGAACCGGCTTGGACAGCGCCGGCGTGTCCCGCAAATACAACATCCTGCGAGAGGCGCAAAACAGGTACCGGGGCAAAGGCGCTACAACGGATGTGATGCGTTATTTTGGAGGATTGGAAATGGTGATGGCCGTTGGCGGTATCCTCCAGGCGGCCGAACTGGGGATGATTATCCTGATAGACGGCTTTATTATGACCAATTGTCTGCTGGCTGCCGCCCGACTGTATCCTCATGTGCTCTCGTACGCCATCTTTGGCCACGAGAGCGGCGAGTCGGTACATCGTTTACTGCTGGAACATCTCCGGGCCGTTCCGCTGCTGCACTTGGGTATGCGATTGGGCGAAGGCGCCGGCGCCGTATGCGCTTTTCCGATTGTAGATTCGGCTGTTCGGATGATGAACGAGATGGACAGTTTTCAACGGGCGGAAGTAACGAAATATTTCTGACGATGCACGCTCTCTTAGCCGCCTTTATCTTCTTCACTCGCCTACCCTTTTGGCGCATCTGCGAAGTCTTACCTTACGCCCGGAAGGAAGATACAGCTATAATAAAATCAGGTATTACCCCGTTCTACGTACACAAAGAAAGTTTTAATCACACACATTAAAATTATTACGTATGGAAACATCATTTTCGTCTCGCGCGTCGTTATTGGCCACCATTCCGTTTGGATTATTCGGCCTGTCCTGGGCATTGTCCAATTCGGGGTTACAAATCCCCAATGCGATTGTAATCATTTCTTTTATTGCGGCTACCCTCTCCATGTACGCCTTGCTATGTATCGGCTGGATAAAAGATTTTCCCCGATGGTCTTTTCCGGCAATCGGTTTTTGTTTGCTTTTCAGTACATTCTTTATGATGGTACGGATTCCCGATTTTTCGTACCACCTTCTGGGTTTCCGGGCATGGATACCCTTGTGCATAACGCTTATCCTCTGCCTGATGATTAAACCATCGGAAGAAAGTCCGGATACTATCCATACTTATTTCCGGATTCTTCGCCCTTGCCCTTACCTTTTCGGCAAGTTATGTGTATTGGAGTTGAGGTATCCGTAGAAAATAGTGCGCTTATTGATTTTGCAGAATTATATCCTTACATTTGGCTCAAATTTGTTTTATGTAAAACCTGTTGTCGGGGAGTTGTACTATAAGCACAACTCCCTGCTTGGAAAAGTTCCACTTATATACTTTTTGATTGTGTCATGAACCGATTACATTTATTCTTTCTGTTGCTGTTCCCGGTCTTCGTATCCGGTCGGGAAGTAATTCGCATTGATGCGACAAAGAGTAGCCCGATGAAACTATCCGATACCCTTATGAAACACTCTGCATTTATAACACTTGCCATCCTGATTTCCTTTATCTCCTGCAAACAGCAACCGAAAGAGATCGAAGAAACCGATACGGAAATATTTCTACAAACAGACACCGCCGGGAATGAAACAACCGGAACGGATGTATCTCCGGCAAAAAGCCCTTCGCGACATTTCTTTTATCCGGATTCCTTACTTTGGAAAACCGCAACCATAGATTCGGCCCGACATGATTTCTATCGGGAAATGCACTACCGTATCACATCCTTGTTTTTTTCCGGAGCGGATAAAACAAAGGAACATCTGCAAACCATCAAACACTTAGAACAGGTAGAGGGTCTGATAGAGGATAATGTTGTGGATTCTCTGCTTGTAAAAGAATACGAAGCCGTGATGCTCAACCTTGCCTATTGTTATGCCAAGGCCGGTAATTGGGAAAAAGCCACACGCAAAAATATAAAGCTATCTATCTATGAGAAATATCCAAGCGAAGGCTATCAGGTTGTTTCGCTGTTGAATGCACTTAGACAATACAAGCAGACGGGAAACAATGTATCCTTCAGGAATAGCATGGAAGATATAAAACGCCACTATGAAGCAATGCGTATGCGAAATACGGAGGAATACGATAACTGTATACATATAATGAATCATATAAACAGACAAAAATGAAATTGAAACACTTTTTGATTACCCTCGTAGCAATAGCCGCCGGAACGGCATGTTCTCTTCCCGGAAACGAGAATGGTATGATAGAGATAGAGGTAGGCCAAACATATCCTGAAAAAGAAATTCACCTGAAAGAGGTTGCCGAGATTTCTTATGTGAAGCTCGACGCAAGCGCCGACGATTACCTCTTGGATGGATCCGTCGTTGGGATTAGCGACAAGACAATCGTGGCGTTCAACCGCAAGACGAATGTTTTTCTTTTCTTTTCCATCGACGGAAAACCCCTGTCACACTTCAACCATCAGGGTGGCGGACCGGAAGACTATGTGGTTGTGTCTTCCGTCTTGTTCGATGAAAATGCAAAGGAGTTGTACGTGAACGACGTTGCAAAAAAGAAACTTCTCGTTTATTCGCCGGACGGCAGCTTTAAAAGAACCTTGCCGTTGCCGGCGAACAGTTCGGTTGGCCGGTTTTTCAACTTCGACAACAACTCCCTTCTGCTGTACGACGGCATGAAGCGGGCACGCAGCATCTTTGCGGCAGGCAATAAAGAGCCGGAGGTAGCATCCGACGGCGATTCGTACACATATCCTTTTGTCCGTATATCCAAAGAAACCGGCGATGTGGTAGAATATATACCTGTTCCCGAAGATTTCGATATCGTTCTGGGTATCCGGCTCAATGATGCGGAAACAGCGGGAATTACCAACAACATCATACCGGGCAGGACAATGCCCATCGGTTACTATCGCGACGGCTTCCTGCTATACAATCAGGAAACGGACACGGTTTTTTATTATGCAAAAAATCATGCGCTTGCGCCTGCTTTTGTCCGAACGCCTCCCATACGGGAAATGTCACCCATTACGTATCTGAATATGCTGTTTGAAGCGGGAAATTACGAGTTTATCCAGACCCATACGTTGATAAAAGTATTGCCCGGCCCGCTGAAGACAACTTATTTGGCGAGAGACAAACGCGACGGGGCTATATATACGCAGAAGATAGTTTTCGACGATTACCACGATGCGGATGTGATTCTCAAACCGGACATGCTCCTGTTTTCCGACGGCAGAACAGGCTTCCTCCAATATCCGGTAGATCAGTTGAAGGAAGCGTTGGCGGATAATAAACTGAACGGCAAATTAAGAACCATAACAGAAGGGCTTGCCGATGAAGACAACGACCTGTTGGTTCTCTTGAAATTCAAACCATGAAGATAACATTGATACGACACACTTCGGTGGATGTTTTTCCGGGAACTTGCTACGGACAAACAGACGTTCCGTTGCGGGATACCTTCGAGCAGGAAGCCTCGGCGGTAGCCCGGCAACTGGAGGGATTATCTTTCGACAAGGTTTTCACCAGTCCCCTTAGCCGTTGCGTGCGCTTGGCGGATTACTGCGGATACACCGACGCCGTGCGGGACGACCGACTGAAAGAAATTCATTTCGGAGAATGGGAAATGATGTCGTTCGACCAGATTAAAGACCCTCATATCCAGAATTGGTTTGCCGATTATTTCAACGTTCCAGCGCCGGGAGGCGAATCTTTCCGGATGCAGTTGGAACGCCTGTCGGCCTTTTTCAACGAATTGAAGTCTTTCCCCTTCCGCCACGTCGGCATCTTTGCGCACGGCGGGATTCTCACATGCGCACAACTTTATTCGGGCGATATTCGTACGGAAGAAGCCTTTAGCTTCATGCATCCGTATGGAGGCATCATCCGTATCGAAATCTGATGCGGTAGCTCAGTGACGGACTTAGGTGCGCTCAGTGACGGACTTAGGCACCCTTAGTGACGGACTTAGCTTCCGGCAGGTAAATGCCGTCAGATCGTTGCCAGCCATTCTTTGATGGCGTCCGTGAGTAACTGATTCTCCGTGTTTGTCTGGGTAGACAGGCGGAAATAAGATTCATCCAATCCGTGGAAGTTGGACGCATCGCGTATCAGGATACCCTGATGTTCCAGCAGATATTTTTTCAATGCGGCGGCGGTTCCTTTTTTCAGGCGAACGAGGAAGAAGGTGGTGGCGGTAGGAAGCACTTCCAATCCTTCCAGTTTATTGAGCCGGTAGATGAGTTCCGCCGTTTCGCGTTGCCACTTGCGGATGGGCAGCGTGAATTGTGCCGGATGGATAAGGATGTATTTGCTCGCTTCGATGGCCAGCACATTGACCGACCAGGGAATAAGGTATTTGTTTACTTCCTTCGTCACGGTGTGCGAGGCCACGATGTATCCCATGCGCAGGCCCGGTATATTGTAGGCTTTGGAGATGGAGTTCACCAATATCAGATTCTTGTTGGTTTTCAAATCGGACGGCTTCAACATATCTTCGGTAGAGAAAGCCGCGTAGGCTTGGTCGATGATAAAGAGCGTGTGGCGGTTGGCCGCGATGAGTTTCAACAGTTCCGAGCGGAGGAAGAGTTTGCCGTCGGGATTGTTGGGATTGCCTATCCAGCAGAAGTCTTGTCCCTTAAGAACAAGTCCCTCCAAGTCTTCCGAATTGGAGAAATACGTAATCTCGTGTTCGTGCAGGCGGCAAGCATCCTCGTATTCGGAGAAGGAAGGAACGAAGATGGTAGATTTGGAGCCTCTCCAGGCTTGAGCCAGCAGATAGAATGCGGTGACGGAGCCGTTCGTCACGATTACATTCTCTTCTTTTATTTCAAAACGCCGGGCCAGCAACCGTTTCAGGCCGGAGGCGTCGGGGTCGGGATAACGCGTTAGTTTGTCCAACTGCGTATACAAATGCTCCGTTAGTTTCTCAAGGTTAGCGCCATGCCATACATTGGAGCTGAAGTTTATTTTCACTTCGTGTTGAAGATGGTAGAAGTCGTCGCCGTGTCCGAATAACATATTCTTTTGTTTTAATAATTAGTATTTCGTTTATTTCTTATTCATTCTGTTTTACCGATTCATCATAGCCTTGTATATCGCATCCTGTATGCGGGTACGAATATGGAGCGAACTCAGTTTATTGTTAGCCCGGGTAGGATGCACGCGGTTGCTGAGGAAGATATACAGCAATTGGTTGTCCGGGTCTACCCAGAAGCAAGTGCCCGTATAACCGGTATGTCCGTACACCGAAGGCGGCGCGAGTTCTCCGCAGGGCGAGGCTTTGGGGTTTCCCTCCACCGGTTTGTCGAAGCCTAATCCCCGCCTCGAAGCCGGACTTTTGCTTTGTGTAAAAAGACGCATGGTTTCTTCCGACAGATAACGTTCGCCTCCGTAGACTCCCCGGTTGAGGTACAGTTGGAGCATCTTGGCCAGGTCGTTGGCGTCGGCAAACAGGCCGGCGTTTCCGGAAACGCCTCCAAAGAAAGCGGCCACCTCGTCGTGCACATATCCTCGTAGCAGCCGGTGGCGGATAGAGGTATCATTTTCCGTGGGTACAATGAGTAATGTATCGATTGTCCGAAGCGGATTGTACGTCAGTGTACGGGCGCCGAGTTTGTCGGAGAAGTTCGTCCGGAGAAGACTGTCTAAAGGTTGCTTCCCCTGGTTTTCTACCATCTTTTGCAGCATCACAAAGTTGATACAGCTATACAGATACTTCCCTTTAGGCCCCAGGGGCGAGTCTTTTATCTCCTGCATCAGGGTGTCTCGGAAGGAATCGCTCGCATACAGACTCCGGGCTACTTCTATGCCGAAACCGCTCTTAATCGTATCCGAAGTATTCCGGCCAACGGCTTTCGCGTAGCGCGAGAGTGTGGGGACTACGCCGGTTTGATGATAAAGGAGGTCTTTTATGGTGAGGTCTTTTTTGTTGGACGTTTTCAGTTCGGGCACAAATTCGGAAATCGTATGGTCTAAGCCAAACGCTTTCCTATCGTACATCTTCATCACAACCGGCAATGTTCCTGCGGCCTTGGTTACGGAAGCCAGGTCGTATACGGCGTTTTCCGTTACTTTCTGTTTCTTTTCGTAGTCGTAGTATCCAAAAGCTTTGTCGTATATAATCATTCCTTTGCGCGCCACAAGTACCCGGCAACCGGGAAAGGCTTTCTCCTTGAGTCCCTCGACAACAATCGGGTCGATGGCAGCCAGCCGGCGGGCGTCGATACCTACTTCTTTCGGTTCGTGAAAGCCCAGACGGGTTTTTTCCGTAAATATACCGCTTCCGGCATAATAGAGGCCGGGGATGCTCACCGGCAATTTTCCTTTTGCCGGAATACCGCCGAATATCAGTTGAGCGGCATATTCCATGGCCAGCGGACTTCCTTCGTAAGCCATCACTACGGCCTGCGCTTTTTCGAGCGACTTCCGGTATTGTTTGCAAAAGTAAGGGTGGGTGAAGAAAGCAAAGACCACCGTTTTCTTTGCCGCCAATTGCCGCATCGCTTCGCTTTCGGGGATGCGTACGGTATGTATGCCGCAAATAATCCGGTCGTATCCTTCCAATTGTTTGTATACTTTTTGTTGCTGAGCAGGGGTGGCGTTTCTTGCCAGGCTGAAACAGTCCACCTTGTCGTATTTGTTGAGCATCTTCTGAAAAACATTCCCTTCCGTTTCGCCCAGCGATAGAACGGCCATCTTCTTTTTGTCCAATTCCTTCAGAGGCAAACAATCCGCTTCGTTTTTCAGCAGGGTGATACCTTCCGCATTGAGTTTCGCGGCCAGCCAGGCGGCTTGCGGCGAGTTGATTCGCCCGGACAATCCCTGGAGGGCTATCGGCTTATAATGGTTTAGTCCTACCATATATTTATAACGCAAGATTTTCAAGCATCGGGCTTCTACATCTTTCAAATCCAAGATACCTTCTTCGATGGCCTGTTTCACCGCGTTGAAATCGGTGATGGGAGTAGCCGGAGCCAGCAAAACATCGTTGCCGGCTAATAAAGCTCTGACGGAAGGATTGTCTGTCTTCTTCACCGAAGCGCCTTTCATTGCCAGAGCATCGGTAAACAACAATCCCTGGAAGCCATACTCTTTCTTCAGCAGGTCGGTTACGATGGATTGCGAGTAGGAGGCCGGACTGTCTTTGGTATTGTCGAGCGCCGGGACGTAGAGGTGGGCCGTCATAATCCCGGAAAACCCTTCGCGTATATAGCGTTTGAAAGGCAGCAACTCGATAGAATCCAATTGCTCTTTGTCGTGCTCCACAATGGGCAGGGTATAATGAGAATCTTCCGCCGTATCGCCATGTCCCGGAAAATGCTTAGCCACCGAGATGACCTGCGCTTTTTCCAATCCCTTGGAATAAGCGATTCCTTTATCGGCAACGGCATGGGGATTTTCGCCGAACGACCGGGTTCCTATCACCGGATTCTCGATATTGCTGTTTACATCCAGCGAAGGTGCAAAATTGACGTGTATTCCCATCTCCCGGCATTGCCTTCCTACTTCTTCGCCGTACAGAGCGATAAGGCTATCATTTTCTATGGCGCCGAGCATCATATTGCGAGGGAATCGTGTTGTTTCGCTCAGGCGCATAGAGAGGCCCCATTCTCCGTCCAGCGCGATCAGCAAAGGTACGCGGGAAGTTTTTTGCAGTTGGTTGGTTATTTCGGCTTGCGTAGTGGGTTGTCCTTTGGAAAAAAGAATACCTCCTATCTTGATAGAATCTATGTACTGCGTTAGCTTCTGCATATTACGTTTGTCCGCATTCGGATTGGCGATAACCATGAACAATTGCCCGATACGTTCGTCGTAACTCATGGCGTCAAACAAAGAATCCGCCCAATG
The DNA here is from genome assembly GCA_031284375.1 of Tannerellaceae bacterium. GTDB lineage: Bacteria > Bacteroidota > Bacteroidia > Bacteroidales > Tannerellaceae > DFXE01. The sequence goes on from JAISZY010000233.1 coordinate 16,254, forward strand.
AATCATCTTTCCGCGATCTACCCGGCGGTACAAGGTAGGTTCGGTTTGAGACAATCCCGGAAAGCAGACTATACAAAGAAAACAGAGAGTGATAAATTGTTTCATTTACTTCAATACATCAAAAATCGACCAAATGTAAGTAAAATAACCTAAGTTTGGGATAAGAAATCCTTATTTTAGGGCGAACAGCCGTTCTTTTCTTTGTTTTCTCGAACCTGCTCTACGCTTCCGGTCAAGAATCAAGAGGGTAGTGATTATACATGTAATC
>JAISZY010000091.1 GCA_031284375.1 Tannerellaceae bacterium
ATTGTTCATATTCCGAACGTCGTATGTGTATCACTTCTTCCATGGCGCAAAGATAAGTGTTTTTTCTAAGCATTTTCCCTTTGGCAATTTGCCTTTTTTGAAGTACCTGAGTAGTTACCAAACATTTAATATGGAAAAGTTTTTCTGTCTGATTGCAGCATTTCTCCTGTTCACAGGTTGTTCCGGTAAAAACAAACCCATCAAAAGCCCGGCCAACGAAAAAGTAACGATGCAGGAGCAATACCGCCCACAAATCCATTTTACTCCCCTTTCCGGCTGGATGAACGACCCCAACGGAATGGTATATCACGATGGCGAATACCACCTGTTCTATCAGCATAACCCCTTTGGTAAGCAGTGGGGAAATATGAGCTGGGGACATGCCATAAGTACAGATCTGATGCACTGGAAACACCAGCCGGTTGCACTAAGCCCGGATAGCCTGGGTTATATTTTTTCCGGCAGCGCCGTGGTTGACAGGAACAATACTTCCGGCTTGGGAGTCGATGGACAATCGCCGCTCGTGGCCTTCTTTACCTACCACAACATGGATATAGAAAAAAATGGCGGCGCCAACATGCAAACGCAAGGCTTGGCTTTCAGCAACGACAAAGGACGCACCTGGATAAAATACGACGGCAACCCGGTAATTGAGAACCCCGGCATACGTGATTTTCGCGACCCGAAGGTTTTCCGGCACGAAAAAAGCGGCCAGTGGATTATGTTGCTCGCAGCAGGCCAGGTTATTCAGTTTTGGGTATCCCCTAACTGCCTCGACTGGACATACCTGAGCGAATTTGGCAAAGATGCAGGCAACCACGACGGTGTTTGGGAATGTCCCGACCTCTTTCCTCTCCGTGTACGCAATACCGGAGAAAACAAGTGGGTACTTATTGTTAATGTCAACCCCGGTGGTCCGGCAGGTGGTTCGGCTGCACAGTATTTTGTTGGCGGGTTCGACGGAAAGAAATTTACCTCCGACCAGAAAATGCCTCAATGGGTCGACTACGGTAAAGATAATTATGCCGGTGTAACCTGGTCGAATACTCCCGATAATCGCCGTATCTTCCTGGGTTGGATGAATAACTGGCAATATGCCGGAAAAGAGCCTACCCTTACATGGAGCGGAGCAGCTACCTTTCCACGCGAACTGGGACTGGTGAAAGACAGCTCGACATACCTGCTGACATCCACTCCAGTGAATGAAATTAATGCTATCCGCGGAAAAACATTCCATACAAAACAATTGACAATAGAAGAGACCCTCTCCATCTCGGACAGCCTTCCTTTCCGTGTTTCGCCACTCGAGATAAAACTCATATTCGATAATTCCAATACAAACAGAGAGGAAAGCAACTCCGAGAAGTACGGAATATGTTTGAAAAACAGGAAAGGAGAATACATCTCTGTTGGCTATAATAGAATGGAAAAGTTTTTCTATATAGACCGGACAAATGCAACCGGAGCCACCTTCTCCGACAAATTCGCCGGTATACACAACATGCCCTGTGAACCGAAAGAACCCACCGTAGATTGGCACCTGATTATTGATGAGTGTTCCCTGGAATTCTTTGCCGCCGGCTACCGGGTTGTGATGACAGATGTATTTTACCCATCCGAACCATTCGATACTATAGAGCTTTTCGCACGAAATGGAGCCGTAAAACTGGTAGATGCATGCCTGACAGAATTGATTTCTGTATGGAACCAACCACAGGAATAATATGTAGAACAATTTTATGAAATGAAATTGGAAATAAAAAACAATATGAAAAAGAAGCGCCCTTCCATTGTAGGCATCGGAGAATTGCTTTGGGACGTGTTCCCTGGACAAAAAATATTGGGGGGCGCTCCAGCTAATTTTGCGTATATCGCTTCGCAATTCGGCTTTGATGGCTATACCGTCAGCGCCATTGGCAAAGATTTACTGGGAAAAGAAATCCTGGACAGTCTGGCAGAGAAAAAATTAAACTATTTGATTGAACAGATGGATTACCCGACCGGAACCGTTCAGGTCACCTTGGATGAAAAAGGTATCCCGCAATACGAAATCTGTGAAAATGTGGCTTGGGATTATATCCCCTTTACGCAGCGGTCGGCAGATTTGGCGCGAAATTGCAGCGCCGTTTGTTTCGGTACGCTGGCGCAGCGCAACGAGGTTTCCCGCAAAACCCTTTACCGTTTTCTGGAACTGGTTCCGAGTCATGCGTTTAAAATATTCGATATGAATCTGCGCCAACATTTTTATAGCAAGGAAATCATCCACGAATCCCTGCGACGCTGCAACATATTGAAGATAAACGAAGACGAAACGGTCGAAGTCGCCAAACTTTTTGCCTGCTCAGGATCTTCGGAACAGGACGTCTGCCGGCATTTGCTGGAAGCATACAATTTGGATATAGTGGTAGAAACCAAGGGCGCTATCGGCAGTTATGTATTTATTCCCAATGAAACTTTGCATATAGATACCCCTCAAGTGCAGGTTATCGATACGGTAGGCGCCGGCGATGCTTTTGCAGGCTCTTTTGTTGCTGCTCTGCTGCAAGGCGAATCTTTACGGAGCGCACATAAGCTGGCAGTGGAAGTTTCAGCCTACGTGTGTACGCAACACGGCGCTATGCCGGAATTTTCGGATACTTTTGTTGAATTATTCAAATAAAAAAATAGGATGAAAAACAAAATTATTATTCAGATCCTTCCAGTCATGCCGGCATTTTTTGCCATGGGAGCCGTCGATTTGGTAGGCATTGCCTCCAATTATGTCAAAGAAGACTTCAAGTTATCCGATACGATGGCGAATCTTTTCCCATCTATGGTCTTTCTCTGGTTTTTCATATTTTCCGTTCCTACAGGATTGCTGATGAACAAAATCGGACGCAAGAATACAGTTCTCTTGAGCTTGATTGTAACGGCATTGGCATTGATTGTACCGATTGTAAATTACAGTTTTACTTGTATGCTCATTACCTTTTGCCTCTTGGGTATAGGTAATACGCTGATACAAGTATCGTTGAATCCGCTGATTTCAAACGTGGTAACCGGGAATAAATTAGCCAGCACGCTCACATTGGGGCAATTCGTGAAAGCCATTGCCTCGTTTGCCGCTCCGCTGATTGCAGGTTGGACGGCGTTGAAATTCGGGAATTGGCGTTTGTTATTTCCCATTTATGCGGCAGTGACCGCGCTTTCGTTTCTCCTGCTGGGAGCGGTTAAAATTAAGGAAGAACCGTATAAAACGCGCTCATCCTTTGTCGATTGCTTCAGACTGTTGGGTAAGTGGCAAATTCTGCTGCTTTTCATAGGTATTATGGCGCATGTCGGTATAGATGTCGGCATAAATGCCACCGCGCCCAAAATTCTGATGGAACGGATTCCGAGCCTGACTCTGACCGATGCAGGATTTGCCACGAGCCTGTATTTTCTGTTTCGCGTTGCCGGATGTTTTTCGGGGATGTTTATTCTGGCCCGTTTTCCTATCCATAAATTTTTTATTGTCAGCGTAATTTCCATGTTGCTATCATCTGTCGGGCTCTGCTTTTTCTCCCATTTGAGTGTCTTGTATGTCAGCCTTGCACTGGTTGGTTTCGGCAATTCCAATATATTTCCGATACTGTTTTCCAAAGCCATACAATCTATGCCGGAGCAGAAAAATGAAATATCCGGCCTGATGGTCATGGGCATTTCCGGAGGAGCCGTATTCCCGTTGCTGATGGGCATTGCTTCCGACGGGTTGAAAAGCCAGACAGGAGCCATCCTTGTCCTGGCCATACTGGCAGTGTATTTATTCTTCTTATCGCCCGTTGTAAAAGCAGGGAAAAAATAAAGACGGATTGTTCGCACTTATCCACTTAACACGAGTTAACGCCTTAATTTAAGCCTCATAGCAAAATAGTTATGGGGCTTTCCCGGGTTAATTCTTTTTTTGAGGCGCTATGAAAATATCCGACCGTACAATAGAGGAAGAAATGAATCATTTATTTCCGACAAGAACGATGTCGCCCCTCGTTCTACATTCTGTCAAAACTATCAATTTGTCAGATTTGGTAACGAAAAAAATCGTTTTTTGCCGCCCAACCTTCCACTAATCTTCAAAAAACGCCTGGATTTGATGGTTTGAAAAATACAAAATATCATATATATTATGGTGTGATTGTCTTTAAGATGCATGGATGTCTGGATAAACAATAACAAGACATATATTTAGACATAAATAACGAAATATGGTATTTCCCCCAATAGTATCCAAAAGCCCATTTGGCTTCATAAAAAATGTTACATACAGGTGAAATTTTTATAATTCACCATGTCTTCAAATTTTCTTAAGCATGTCTCCGGAGAGTCATTACAATGATTTTAAAAATCATCACAATGAAACATCGAAGACACGGTAATGATTCCCTGAAGACATTGCAATGTTTTTCCGAAGACACCGGCATCAAATAACCAAAAGACGTATTATCACTTTCATAAAATAGTAAATGTGGAAAAATTAACTTTAAATCACACTAGCAATTTAATAGCCAAATGAATATTTAACTGCCTATATGGACATAAATTAACTGAATTTAAAATTAGTTGAAGATTATTTTGTTTTTCGGAGAGAAGGGGCTGACAGTGGCGTTTCTCTCCCCGAATCTCAGTTTTATCTTATTCAATTCCGTTCGATATCCGGATTGCCGTTTTGTTCTGTGTCCGGTATCTGAAAGAGTAATTGGGCGGAATCCCATTGATCTCCTCGAATATCGGCTGCTTTAATCCGTTTCAATTCAAACAGTCGCTCGCCTTGAAGAGCCAATTCCAATCGCCTTTCCTTGCGAATTGCCTGAATAATCTTTTCTTTTCCTTCGGCAACCGTTGTCCGGGCGCTTCCATAAGCTCGTTCTTCTATTTTGTTAAGCCATTTGATTGCTTCATCAAGATTGCTTTGTTCGGCTAAAGCTTCGGCATAATAAAGCAATAATTCGTTATACGCAATTACAATCGCATCCATATTGGGATAGTCGAATTTACGGAAATGGAAATGACAAATGGCCCGGATAAAGGAAGCATCGGCTTTCAGCTCTATTCCTCCGTTTCCCAATATCTGGTCGGAGACGTCGCTGTATGCGGCATCGTCGGTGAGCATGTCGGTGATTTGTTCATCCTTTTCCGCGCAAGAACCATGTATAACAAAGTATCCGCATAAATAAATGGTTGTACGAAAAAAAACTATATCTTTGCGCTTGTCAATTTAAAAGAAACTGCAATGAAAAGTATTATTAAACGTG
>JAISZY010000169.1 GCA_031284375.1 Tannerellaceae bacterium
ATATACCGAACGAATCATGTAAAGAGTGCCATCAGAACCTCTTCCCCGAAGGAATTACAAGCGATGCCGTTACCGCCCATTTATATTACGAAGAAAATGAGAAAAAACTGGATTTGCAGTGTATCAGTTGTCACTTGGATGCAGGACATTACAATCCAAACTATACACACGGAAAGATGACGGGTATACCGGGACTGAATGCGTCCGGTTCGGCAATAGATACAAGTCTGTTTTTTAAAGAGCCGGCGCAAGTCGCCACGTTTGCCGATTATATGGAACAAATACCGGGAACAGCCGTTTCATTCCGGATGATTGCCGTTGCCGGAGGTTCGTTCCGGATGGGTAGTCCGGAAAAAGAATCGTTTCATCAACCCGATGAATCACCCGTTCGCACCGTTACAATAAGTCCTTTCTTCATGGCCGAAGTAGAAACAACCTGGGATCAATACTGGGCTTTCTACGCCAATACCATGAGTGAAGGACGAACCCCCCCCGAAACCGTCTATGCAAACAATAGTAATCCCAACGTAGATGCCATCTCCGGCCCAACGCCTCCGTTCGGATTCCCCGACCAAGGATGGGGCGGCGGCAACCGGCCGGCCATCACGATGACGCATTATGCAGCGGAAACGTTCTGCCAATGGTTGTCTCTCAAAACAGGGAAAAAATACCGCTTGCCCACCGAATCCGAATGGGAATATGCTGCACGGGGAGGGACTCAAACACCTTATTTCTTTGAAGGAGACCCGACAAGATTCTCCGACCGGGGATTTTGGCGTAAATTCTTCAATGCTAAAACCGATAGCATCAGTTCGTATGTAATCTATGTCAAGAACAGCAAGAATAAAACTCAGGAACCATTGATGGTAAAATCCAATCCATTGGGACTGAAAAATATGCTGGGCAACGTAATGGAATATTGTGCGGACAAATATGACCCCGAAGCCTATCACAAAGGAGGAGAAAACGTGACGGACCCCTTAGTGACCGAAGGCGAAGAATGGGTTGTACGCGGAGGTAATTATATCTCCGATGCAGCGGATTTGCGTGTGGCTTCACGTGGGTATACCCAACACGAAGCCTGGCTGAAAACAGACCCACAGCAACCCAAAAGTATCTGGTGGTATTCGGACATCCGCGGAATAGGCTTCAGAGTTGTATGCGAACCGGATGCATCCATTGGAGCAAAATAAAAAATTATTCACCAATCTTATAAGTATCATGAAAAGAGAAAACAGTATCAGTAGAAGATCATTTCTGAAAAGTTCGGCAATGGCCGGCGCTTTAGGAGCTATCGGAACAGGCAGTACGGCTGCCGCATTATCATCGTGCGCCGGCGAAGGCGGAAAAGCAACAGCAATCAAACCGCTGAAAGAGCCCGGCACTTATTATGTACCCGACTTAGTAGACTTTGCTTCCGACGGGAAAGAATTGAAAGCCGGTGTTATCGGTTGTGGCGGACGTGGTTCGGGCGCAGCCGAAAACTTTCTTGACGCCGCAAATGGTCTCACCATTACAGCCTTGGGAGATACCTTCCAGGACCGTGTGGACGACCTGGCCGCAAAATTGAAAGAAAAGAAAGGCATCGACATTCCCGAAAGCCAACGGTTTGTGGGATTAGACGCTTACAAGCAGGTAGTAGACAGTGGCGTGGATGTGGTAATTATTGCTACGCCTCCGAATTTCCGCCCCATTCATTTCCAATATGCAACGGAAAAAGGGGTACATTCTTTCCTCGAAAAACCCATCTGCGTAGACCCGGTAGGTTATCGTACCATCGTAGCAACAGCCAAGCAAGCTGCGGCTAAGAACCTTTGCGTAATAACAGGTACACAACGCCACCATCAACGCAGTTATGTGGAATCGTACAAGCAAATACAGAACGGACTTATCGGCGAAATAACCGGAGGTATCGTGTATTGGAATCAGTCTATGCTTTGGTTCCGCGAACGTCAACCCACATGGAGCGACTGCGAATGGATGATACGCGACTGGGTAAACTGGAAATGGCTTTCGGGCGACCATATCGTAGAACAACATGTACACAATTTGGATGTGTTCACTTGGTTTAGCGGATACCTGAAGCCTGTCAGCGCCGTAGGATTCGGTTCACGCCAACGTCGGATCACCGGCGACCAGTACGATAACTTCAGCATTGATTTCGAACTGGAAAACGGCATCCACCTGCACAGTATGTGCCGCCAAATGGACGGTTGCGACAACAATGTAAGCGAATTTATACAAGGAACCAAAGGCTCGTGGAACAGCGCTACGATGGAAATTAAAGACTTAGCCGGCAACGTGCTCTGGGCCTACGACAAAGAAGCGGAAAAAACAAACTTCAAGCAAACCAACCCCTACGTATTGGAACATGTAAACTGGATAAACCATATCCGTAGCGGAAACCCCATCGACCAGGCATCCGAAACGGCCGTAGCTAATATGGCCGCCATTATGGGACGCGAATCGGCTTATACCGGTGGAAAAACTACCTGGGATGAGATGACCGCTTCGCCATTAGACTATCTACCTGCCGATCTCAACCTGGGTAAGATGGATATGTCGGGGTTTGTTGTGCCCGTTCCGGGAAAACCTCTTGATAAAAAGTAAAAAGTATGGCACTTGATAGACGACAATTTCTGAGAACAACACTATCCGGCGCCGCCATAGCTACGGTAGGCACCTCTGTATGGACCGCTTGCGCCGGTAAAACGGCGCCGGTCAAAGGAGAAGAGCATAGCTGTTGTGCCGGTAACTCCACCGCCGAACTGAAAATCTCTTTTCAGGAAGGAATCGCCCCGGGCGAAAACCTGAACGAAAAGTTTGATTTCATGGAAAAACTGGGTGTTGTGGGATTCGAACCGGGAGGAAGAGGATTGGGCGGACGTGTGGATGAGATTAAACAAGCTCTGAACGGGCGAAATATCCAGGTAAGCGCTATCTGCGCCGGATTCCAGGGATTTATCCTCTCGACAGACGAAGCTATCCGCAAACAGTGTATGGATACAATGAAGGAAATCATAACGGCTGCCGGCGAATTAGGCTCTGTGGGAGTTATTATCGTTCCGGCGTTTAATAGCCAAGTTCCGGTATTGCCTCATACAGAGGAAACGCGGGATTTCCTCTGTGAACAGTTTACAGAAATGGGCAACTTTGCTGTCGAACATAATACGACCGTTATCTTCGAACCTCTCAACCGGAAAGAAGCCTTCTATCTTCGTTTAGTAGCCGACGCCGCATCAATCTGCCGCGACATCAACAATCCGGGCGTACGTTGTATGGGCGACTTCTGGCACATGACTGCGGAAGAAACCTGCGATATGGGCGCCTTCCTCTCTGCCGGAGAATACTTGCAACATGTGCACGTGGCAAGCCGCAAACGCCGCAGTATGCCGGGCGAAGACGGAGAAGCAGACAATTATACGGCAGGTTTCAAAGCCTTGAAAATGTTGGGCTACAACAAGTACGTGAGCTTTGAATGTGGATGTCAGGGAGACCGCAATACGGTGGTACCTGCCGCCGTAGAGCTATTACGTAAACAGTGGGAAGAAGCCTGAAGATGCCTTTAGTTTATCCTGATATGACAATGAGTGAGGTGGTGGAAGAACACCCCTCACTCATTCCCATTATTAACCGGTTCGGCATCCGATTAGGACTGGGTGATAAAACGGCAAAGGAACTTTGCGACGAGCATCATCTCGACACCGAGTTCCTGCTGACGGTAATCAATACGTTTCTTAACGAAGAATATTTCCCGGAAAAAAAACTTCAGACGTTTCATACCTCACAAATTATTGATTACCTGACAAAGACCAATCAATATTACCTTCAGTTTCAATTGCCCAATATTGAGCGCCATCTCACCTCGTTCATTTCCATGAATATGCCCGGTAATCAGACGCTTTCCCTGATAGGTAAATTTTTCTTTTCTTTCAAAAATGAACTCGTAGAGCGAATCGAAAACGACGACCACGCATGGTTTCCCTATTGCCTTGCTTTAAGCAAAAAACTCCGGGACAAAACGCAGCCTTACAGCGCTCTCCCCCTTTCGAACCATTCCGAACAATCAATGGAAGACCCTATCGAAGCGCTTTTGGCCGACTTGAAACATATCATCGTGAAACATCTTTCGGGCGATTACAACCTGAATCTTTGCTACGCTGTCGTTTCGACCATTTACACGCTGGAAAAAGACATCAAACAACACAACCGCATCCGTTTCCGTATCCTGGCGCCGATGGTGGCGGCAATGGAAAAAGAGGCTGCTTCAGACTTCCTCTTTGATGCGTAAAACAAAACAAATAGCCGTTATACTTGCCGATACTTTACAAGCCGCCGGCCTGCAAAGTCTGTTGGCGGATTATTTCCCGCCGGTGGAAATAAGTTGTTTCTCTTCATTCGCCCATTTTATGGGGAGAGAAATCGACTTCGACTATTACTTTACCAAAGCCGATACCTTTCTTCTCAATACCGACTTCTTCCTCCCGCGTCGCGCCCGGACGGTAGTGATTACCCCCGACAAGGCCGAGGCTTCTTCCGCAGGAGGCAATTATCTGCATACCGGCGCTTCAGGAGAAATAATCATCGAACAACTGCAACAATTTTTCTCGATAGAAGAAAACAACAATCATCTCATCGAACGAAACAAGGAACTTTCGTCGCGAGAGATAGAGGTGCTCAAACTCGTTGCCCAAGGAAGTATAAACAAAGATATTGCCGACAAACTAAATATCAGCCTGAACACAGTTCTGACCCACCGTAAAAACATCACAGCCAAACTTGGTATCAAAACCGTTTCCGGTCTTACCTTCTACGCCATCATGAACGGACTGATATCTTCCGACCTGATGGGATAATTCGTACGGTCTGTACTTGTGATGGGTTTACATTTAGGTGCGACATTTTAATGTTCGTTTGGACATGAATAAAAATCTGGTTATTTCAATGGAAAAGAAAAGTAAAAATGAAGAAAAGAAAAACAACCGCTACCTGCGTCGGGAGTTTTCTTATTCTAAATTCCAACAAACAATTGTATTGTCCGATAATGTTAATAAAGACAATATCAGTGCACAAGTAGAGAACGGTGTCTTAACAATCGGTATTCCGAAACTTGATGTAGAAGAGTTTTCCAAAGAGGTTAAAATAATTGAGATTAAGTAACCGATTTCAAATTATTATATGAGACTGTGTCAAAAAACGGTTTTCCGGTAAAATCCTTTATTTCCCAAAAGCGCCCTTAGTAGCGCGAGCATAGAAACAACCCGAAACATCTCCCCTTATTCTTTGTGGAAAAGATAGAAAATGCGAAACGGATGTCACATTTCCCGTTTGGAATTGTCTTATATAATGAGCAATGGAACAAGAGCAATTCATACGAGAAATAGTGCCGCTCCGGGAATCGCTGCTGGTATACGCCGGCAGACTGATGCAGGGGGGTGAGGAGGACGCGGAAGACGTGGTTCAGGAAGTATTGCTCAAACTATGGGACATGCGCCGCGAATTGCTTCGGTACGAGAACATCCGGGGGCTGGCTTTCCGGATTACGAAACATTTGTGCATCAATCGCCTCAAAGTGAGAGAACGTTACGAAGAGGCGCCGAAAGAGTGGATAACAACCGGCGAGGTTGCCTCGCCCTACCGGCTGCTGGAGCAAAAAGACCAGGTGGAGCATTTGGGGCAAATTATCGACCGACTGCCTGCTCTTCAACAGGCGGTTCTCAAGATGAAGCATATAGACGGCTTGGAGGTGGAGGAGATTACCCGCATCACCGGATGCACGGCCGAAGCTATCCGTGCCAACCTTTCGCGGGCGCGGAAAAAAGTAAAGGAATTATTTTTCAGCTTAGATACATTATGACAACAAATGAATATAAACACATAGCCTCTCTGCTCGAACGCTTTTTCGAGGGGGCCACCTCCAAGGCGGAGGAAGAATCGCTCTATCGGTTTTTTTCCCAAAGAGAGGATATACCGGCAGAATGGATGCCCTACCGCCCCGTGTTTGACTACTTCCACGAAGGGATATCTCGCGAATGTGCTCCGGTACGGAAGACTTTTCTTTCAAGGCGCAAACGCCGGCTGATATGGACGGCTGCTGCCGTGGCGCTTGTATTGCTCGCCACTGTAGGACGTCTTTATCTCCGGCGCGAAACGCCGTTTGACCCCTACGAGGGGAGTTACATTATACAAAACGGCGTGCGCATTACGGATATGGAGATTATCCGTCCGGAACTGGAAGCCGTTACGGAGCGTGTAATGGAGGAAAAGGAAGAAATGGAACAACTGCTTGCCTCTGCCGATGAAGCAGTACGGGAGTCCATGCAAATGCAGGAAGAAATAAATAGGATACTTCATCAAACGGAATAATAATTTAAAACAACAAGAAAATGAAAACAAAACATGTAGTAACAGCTTTTTTATTGCTTATCGGAAGCCTTACGGCCGAGGTGTCGGCACAAACAACACTCAAGGCCTTGGTGAAAAAGTGCGAAACCTCCGATGCGGTACATATGAGCATCGTAAAAAGACGGAATCAGAAAAAGGAACCAACCCGTACCATTATTTCTATTACGATTAAAAACGACGAAACCTTGGTGAATCAGTTTATCGAAGCCTTCCGCAAAGACGAAAGCGAAGCGATTAGGGTATCGGAAAGCAAACAGGGTGGAAAAACAAATAATACATTTTACCGCTTTGAGGGAGGCACTACTTATAACCTCAACATAGAAGACAAAAGTAATGCCTCGGTTTCTGTGGTTGAACGGTACGGAGCCGACGACGACGACGAAGCGTCTGAGTTTTTCAATTTCGACAACACAAATTTTTCCGGCTCCTTCTTCTACGACACGAAATCTGCCGACAATACTACCGACGATAGCGAAAGATAAGACCGGCGGCCGCAAAATACACCCCGGCTTGTATCCATAACAGGCGATACTCGAAAGCAACGGCATGAAGCGAAGCGCCCATGCTGCCTATCCGAATGTAGCCTTGAATGCCGGGGGTGGAAGGAAACAAATAACCCAGCGCTCTCCAGAACGGCGGTATGGCCTCCACGGGCCAGGAGATGCCGGATAAAAATAAAAAGATAATGGAGGTGAATACAAACAGTAAAAAAGGCGATTCGCGGGAGGTGATAAAGCCCGACAAAGTCATGGAAAAAAATATACAGGCTAGCAAATAGGGTAAAAGAAACAAGAGTAGCTCCCCCGGATTGCCCATTTGCGGAAGAGAGAACAACCGCGGCACAACAACCAGAACCCAAAGGCTAATTACGGTATAGAACAATAAATAAACAAACGACCGGCCCAATACCTTGCGTAACGTTTCGCCGTAAGACTCCGAAACAAATGCAGGTAGCGGGCTTGCATTGCGACGCCTTTCGCGCGATGTGCCTCCCAGCATACAAACGCCCAAGAGCAGCGTCTGTTGGATTACTAACATCAGGATAGCCGGCACGAGGAAGGAGGCAAAGCCGCCTTGTGTATTGAAAATCGTCACCTCGTGATAGGGAATGGAAAAATCTCGGCTCATGCGAAGAGACACGTCCGTAGCCGACGATAACAGAGCCTTGTAATGCAGTATGCTGCTCATATCGCAATAGAGAGATATCGTGGTTTGCTTGCCGGTATGTACCTCTTTGCTAAATTCGGAAGGGAACAACAGGATGCCGTATGCTTCTTTTCTATCCATCGTATGCTTTGCTTCTTCCATATCGGCATAAACGCCTATCACCTTTGTATGGGGCGTGGCATCGACCCGGCGGATAAACTCCCGACTAAGGTAGGTGTCCGACCGGTCTACAACGGCCAGCTTTACATCTCGCACCACTTCGTTGTTGTATATAAAAGCATATAATAGCGGATAGAACAAAGGCACGAGGAAAAAGAAGATCACAACGCCTCCGTCGCGAAATACATTTCTCAGTTCTTCTCTTGCGATGGAGAAGATCGTTTCAGGATACGGCCGGTGGTCGGTTTTCTTCATACGTTAGTTGCTTTTATGGAATGTATTTGAAGTACAGAAGCGCCTTCTTGAGGTGTTTACCAATCAGGAGCGGAAGTGCAAGGAAGCTCAGCAAGGCTGTATAGTGAGGCCAGGAATAGAACCAATCACGACCATACAAGGCCTGGTCTACAGAAATAAGGAAATAATGCCTCAGCGGGAACAAATAAGAACAAGCCTGCAAGCTGGGGTGCATGTTCGATACCGGAAAGGAAAGCCCGGCAAACGAGAATGACAACACCCCAAAAAGGGCGGCAATGCCCAATCCCAGACGCGGAATGGGTAATAGTCCCATCATAAAAACCCCTCCGGCCTGCGAAGCAATGACTAATAGAAACATAGCCGTGAGCATCGGCAGCCATCCGCTGTGCAGAGGGAAGGAATTGAAACCAAACATCAGGGCGCAGTAGGCAAATCCTACAATCGTAAAGATAAGGGTGTGAGGGAACAACTTCCCCAACAGGCTTTTCGTCAGAGAATCATCGCCCATCCGTAGCCATGCGCGGGCTGTTCCGTCTTTCACTTCCATGGCGATACTATATACGGTTATCAAAAATATCATGAGTTGCAGTATACCGGGCAGTAAGGTATTGCATAAATAAACGGAATAATTGAACCAGGGATTTCCCAAAGAATGTACATCTATCTCCACAGGCCGTAGCTTGGCCATCGTTCCTTCCGGCGTATCGCCCAAGGCGGCGCCTCGCTGTAAGCCTGTCGATACATTGGCTAATACGGAAACCATCTTCATGTCTTGATACAAAAAGGCCGAGGGTACCAGATAAGCAGCGTTGATGTAAAACGAAAGAACAGGCTGTTTGCCGGCGCTTGCATCTACCGAGAAATTCCGGGGGATAAGGTATATGCCGTAGATGTTTTTCTTCTGCATTTCCAAGCGTGCTTCGTCAAAGGAGGCGGTTTGCATCACAATCTGTGTTTTTTCGAAGGCGTCCAACTGTCTTGCCAAGGTACGTGACACCGGCGAATTATCCAAATCGACTAAGGCGATGGGTAGATTGGCGGGTAGCCCTTCGTTCAACATCGTCAGGAAGAAGACGGCGCAAAACAGAGGAACGCCTATCATGGAAAAGAGATAGATGGGATGCGTAGCCAACCGGCGAAACTCGCGCCGGGCTATGTCAGAGCATTTCATTGCCTTTTTTCTTTATGATAACCGACATGCCCGGAAGCAGATCGGGTATTTTTTCCGTTGGACGAGCGCGTACCTCGAACGTTTTGGCATCGTATTGTCCGGTCGTCTTCGTTGCTTTCCAGGCAGCATAAGAGCCCATGTCTTTTATATAATATATTTTCAGCGTTACTTGTTGATGATTCAGCGCCGGAATGAAAGCCTTTATTTCCGAGCCGTTCTTTATGTTTTTCAGCAAATCTTCGCGCAGATGGAAAGTAACCCACATATCGTTCATATCCGTTATATGCATGATGGGAGCGCCCGTCCCCACCAATTCTCCCGGTTGCGGGAAACGTTCGGATACTTCGCCGTCGATGGGCGAGAGCAATACGCTTTCTTCTATGTAGGCCTTTACTTCGTCTACGGCGCCCGATGCCTGATGAGCTAAAGCAGTCGCGGCATTCTTGTCTTCCTGTCTCGCTCCGGCTTTTGCCATATCGTATTGCGACATTGCCGCTTTTTCGGTAGCGACCATCGCTTTGTAATTCGCTTCCGCCTCATCGCGTTTCTGTGCCGGCACAACTCCCTTATCATACAAATTCTGTACTCGTTGATACGATTTTTGCGCCACTTCCAATCCGGCTTCCGCTTTTTTCCACATCTCATATGCGCCGGTCACTTCCTGCAGGCGCGCACCGGCTATGGCTTTGGCACGTTGGGCTTCGGCTGCCGCCCGGGCTGCCTCTGCCTGCGTAAGCTTAGCCTGTATTTCGGGAGAATCTATACGTACCAGCGTATCTCCTTTCTTTACTTTATCGCCTTCGGCATAATAATAAGCGACTATGCGTCCGGGCACTTTGCCGGATATTCTCACCTGCGTGGCTTCCGCCTGACCCATTACATAATCGTCCGGCGGTGTGAGCAGGAAAAAACCGGCCAGCGCTATCAGTCCTACCACTATGATAGCGGCAATGAAAAACGGGAATATACTATGGGTCGAAAACTTTTTATCTTCATCCATATCGAGTATCTGTTTTTATGGTTATTAATCAAGATTGGGGGTAAGTTTGCCTGCGGCTTTCGCTAAGTAAACTTCGGCGAGCTTCACTTCTATCTGTGCGTCTATCTGTTCCGAGTGGGCAGACACCCAAGCGGTTTGTGCTTCCATCAGATTCAGGGCGGGGATAACTCCTTCTTCAAAGCCTATCCGGGCATGTTGCAGATTCTCCTCGGCGCTTTCCGTATTGCGGGAAGAAGCGATTAGTTTTTTCCGGGCTTCGTTTACCCGGTAAACAGATTGATGGAGCTGCAAGGTTATTTGCTCGCGAGCGTTGTTGTATTCCAATTCTCTGATGCGCGTTTCGGCCTTAGCCATATTACGTTTATGAGTTCCTTCCCACCAGGCCGATAAGGGCAGCTTTACTATCAGGCCGGCATTGAACATGCCTCCAAATTCGCGCTTGAAGCCGTTGAAGGAACTTGGGTTTGTTATCAGATAATTCGCCGACAGCGCTACGTTGGGCAACAAATCGGCCAATGCGATATCTTCCTTTTTCTTGTATATCTTCACGGCCAACGCTAAGCTTCTTAATTCGGGACGGCTGTCGATTGTCTGATCTTCCGAAACAGATTGGGAGGTCGAGGAGGCGGGCGTAAGCGATTCGTCGGCCAGCGTTACCGGCTCCTCGTCGGGCAATCCGCACAATTGCGCCAACAGCATACGGGCGAGAGACAAACCGTTTTCTACTTTGGTCTTCGCCATCTCCGCTTCGTTCAATTTAACTTTAACCGACAATCCTTCGGCACGCGTTGCCATGCCTTCCGTTATCATTTCCTCTACATCCTGATGCATCTTTTGCAAAAGTTGCAGGTAAGCGTCTGCCAATTTCTTTTTGTTCGACAATGAAATTATCTGCCAATACGTCTCGTCCGTCCGGCAAATAACATCCTGCAGCTTTGTATCGTTCATGGCTTCGGCCAATTCTTTGGCGTACCGGGCTATTTGATTATAATACACAATCTTGCCGCCCACAAATACGGGCTGAACCAAAGACACGCCGCCTATCCATATATTTTGTATATCTAACCGGAACAAGTCGTTTACCTCCGGAGGCAACAGGGCGCCCAAGGCTCCGAATACTCCCGGTTCTGCCAACAAAATGTTTTTCTGATTCCTCAGATAAGCGCCCGATGCAGACAGTTCGGGAAAGTATTTCGTAAATGCAGCCTGCTTCTCGTAAGAGGCTATGTTTGTTTGTTCTCTTGAAATTTGTAATTCTTTGTTGTTTTGTATCGCCAGATTACGGCAGGCTTCCAACG
The DNA here is from genome assembly GCA_031284375.1 of Tannerellaceae bacterium. Classification (GTDB taxonomy): domain Bacteria; phylum Bacteroidota; class Bacteroidia; order Bacteroidales; family Tannerellaceae; genus DFXE01. The sequence continues at coordinate 11,456 of JAISZY010000169.1, forward strand.
TTAGCGTTTGTTGCGGATAAACAGGAACAACGGATAATAATCCAACCCATAAAATGATACTTACTTTCTTCATACTCCTAACTTTTTCCATTCCAACTCTCGGATGTGTTGCGGTTACTTATCCAATTCAAAATTTTTCTGACCAATCTGATTGCCGTCCACAAAAATATCAACTCTGTAATCTCCCGGCGACAGAAACTCTTCAATATCCCAATACATCGTAACCGGCAGTTCATCGCCATCATATTCTACCGTTTTTTTCATAGAATAGCTTATTTCTTTGCCTTCAAAGTCAAAAAGGTGGCCTCTGTTTTTAACAAGTATATCATCGTCCGGCTTTTTCAGGCGAACATAAATTGTCTTTTCGCCCACCGAGGCGGTAATATTACTTGCAATCCGGAAAACAACAACAAATTGTTCCATTTGTTTGATACGTTTCACCTCCTTGCCGCGCGCATTGGCCGGAATTACGTTGATGGCCGTAGCGCTTAGACGACTGGCCAACGTAACCCGCTCGGTTTGTCTCTCCAATTCTTCGCTCAACTTCGCCGCCTCGGTAGAAACCTGCTGATACCTCTGCACGGCTTGATTCTTTTCTTTGGTAAGTTGTTCGTTCGCCTGATTGAGCGAATCGATCTGAATAACATAGTTACGCATAATCTTACGCAAGGTTTCCAGTTCTTTCTTTAGTTCGTTGATGCGTCGGGCATTGGTTGCCTTTACGGTTCGTAATTCCTCCATCAGCCGCTGAACCTTGGCCTGTTCCGTACTGAGCAGCGCTATGAGCGAATCGTTCCCCACGCTAAATTTATATCCTTCGTACTGAAGAGAGAGTTCGTTAAATTCGTCTGCCAGCGTTTCCTTTTCCAAGTCGAACGTTTCGACCAAACTCGTCATTTGCTGTTTTTGCCGGTAAATGTAATAAACCGCTCCTGCTATTATGAGCGCCAAAATAATAACAGCAACGATGAGTATCGAAAGGCGATTGATTTCCTTATTCTTTTCCTTATTTTCACTCCTGAGTGCATTCATAGATCTTCATCTGATAATGCGCAAAGATAATGTTAAATACGTTTTGCACATACGGATTCGCGCACATTTACACATTTTAAAGCCCTCTTAACATATGGGACTCCGCTTGTTGGGATATTTGATTAACTTTGTGCTTCTTAAATTAAAACTCAAATAACTCATGTACGAAAAGATAATCATTCTGGACTTCGGGTCGCAAACTACTCAATTAATCGGACGCAGAATCAGAGAATTAAATACCTATTGCGAAATTGTTCCCTACAACAAGTTTCCACATCACGATACAGCCCGCATCAAAGGAGTTATCCTCTCCGGCAGTTCTCATTCCGTGTACGACGCGGATGCTTTTAAGACAGACCTTGCCGGCATCCGGGGGAAATATCCTTTGCTGGGTATCTGCTACGGGGCGCAATATATAGCGTATACGAACGGAGGAACCGTACAGGCCACCCCCCTGCGCGAATATGGACGGGCGCTTATCGAATGGCTCGACGGCTCGGAGCCGCTTCTGAAAGGAATCCCCTCCGGAACGCAGGTCTGGATGTCTCATGGGGATACGATTACCACTCTGCCCTCGTCCTTTCGGATTATTGCAAGCACACAAGATGTTCCGGCCGCCGCTTACCGGATAGAGAATGAACCGGTTTACGGCGTGCAGTTCCATCCGGAAGTGTTTCATACCACAGAAGGTACAAAACTGCTGGATAACTTCCTCCATATCTGCGGATGTAAAAAAGACTGGACACCGGCTTCTTTTATTGAATCGACCGTAGAAGAACTGAAGAAGCAACTGAAAGACGATAAGGTGATTCTGGCCCTTTCGGGGGGAGTGGA
>JAISZY010000174.1 GCA_031284375.1 Tannerellaceae bacterium
AATGTAACACGGGAAGTTGATTTGAACCGTATCAAAGTTAATCTAACCAATTTGCAGGCACGGGGTAAAAATATGAGAAATATTATATCACAGCAAAAACGTTATTTACAAATTCTAATCGGTATTCCTATTGAAGACGCTTTTGAAGTGGATGATTCGGAAGTAAAAATATCCGAATTTCAGAACTGCCCTCTGCCACAAAACAAGATAGAACTTGACGTGCTGAATAAGCAAAGGGAAAGATTGGAACTCGAAATCCGCAGTCATAAAATGGAGTATCTGCCAACGTTATCGGCTATTGCCACTGCCGGATATCAGTTTCAGGCAAACAAGCTGAATCTCGCGAGAGAACCGTGGTACAATTCCGCCATTGTGGGCGTTCGTTTAACCATCCCATTTTTTGACGGCTTCGGTAAACGAAGCCGGATAAAACAGAAACAAGTGCAACTGCAAGGGTTGGATTGCGACATTCAGGAAACCCGACAGACCTTATCGGCTAATTATTTGAATGTGAAAAACAGGCTGGAGATAATCTGTGAGTTGATACTGGTACAATCTGAAAATCTGAAACTGGCAGAGAAAGTATATAGCCAGACAATGGCATTGTACACCGAAGGTTTGGCAAGCATAACAGACCTTCTCGAAACGGAAACCTCTTTGCATGAAGTGAAAATAGCCTATACCACTGAGCTTATCCGCTACAAAAAAACAGAGATAGATTTATTAAAAGCGAGCGGTACACTTGAACATTTATTAAGCAGCAGTAAAAAATGAAATCAAAAATAGTAACACCAATCATCCTAACGGTTTCCATTGCCAGCCTCATCGCATGGAAACTGGTCGAGAATAAACAAACCATCGACCGGAATGTAGAATTATCATTGACTGTAAACACAGTCGTTCCCGTCATGATTGAGAAGCCCCAATATATGGAGTTGAGCGAAAAAATCAGTGTGAACGGGCGCATTGATTCGGAAAATGAGGTGGCAATCTATTCAAAAGCGCAGGGTATTGTTGTGAGAAAACACAAAAAGGCAGGTGATGTTGTCAGCCGGGGAACGGTAATCGCACAACTTGAAAACAATGTAATACGGGAAAATCTGCGGCTCTCCGAATTGGATTTGGCAAAAGCGGAAAAAGATGTGGAACGTTTTCAAAATCTCGCTTCCATAGGGGCAGTAACCGTACGGGAACTGGAAGATACCCAAATTTCCCTGCGCAGTATTGAGAGCAGGATAGGCGATTTACAAGACCAATTAAGCAATACAACCATTACGTCCCCCACTTCCGGGGTCATTAACAAAGATTATTTCGAAGAAGGGACGTTGCTTTCGGTTGGCAGTAGTGTTGTCGATATTGTGGATAATAAAGCATTGAGAATGTTTGCCAATGTGACGGAGAAAGAAGTGCTGAAACTAAAAACAGGTATGGAAGCAACCATCACGACGGACGTATATCCCGGTAGCGCATTTACAGGTAGAATTGAGGCTGTTTCCCCTAAAAGTAATGACCGGTATTATTATTCGGTCGAACTCGCATTAAATCATCCGAAGCTACAACCCGGCATGTTCGCTACTGCCATTTTCAACGTGGACGGAAATAACCGCAATACACTCGCAGTAAGCAGGGAATCTATTGTCGGCGGAATGAAAGCCCCTCATGTGTTCGTTGTGAAAGAGGGCAAAGCCTGTAAAGTAGCCGTGCAAGTCGGCATTTCGGAAGGGAAACACATTGAAATAACCAATGGCATATCGCCCGATGACACTGTTGTAAAAAGCGGGCAAATCAACCTGATTGACGGTACTGAAATATCCATTCTAAATTTATAAAAATGAATATCATAAAAACATCAATCACTCGCCCGACTACGGTAGTCGTGATGTTCGTTATACTTGCCTTTTTCGGTATTTATTCTTTGACGCAACTGGGCAGAGAGCTAATGCCAGGTATGACATTGGATGTAATCTCCATCCGTACCGTTTATCCGGGAGCCGGAGCCGGTGAAGTGGAAAATTCCGTAACCAAAAAGATAGAAAATGCTGTCTTTTCCATAGAGGGAATAGATGAAATTACTTCTACCTCAATGGAGAATTATTCCTTAGTAACGATTCACCTGAAAGCCGGAACCGACCTTGACAAAGCGCTTCAAAACGCACAGCGAAAAATAAATGCCATACGTTCCGACCTCCCGGAGAGTGCAAAAGAGCCGTCCATAAATGACTTCAGTCTGGCGGATATTCCCATCATGACAATCGGCGCAGTCGCCAATATGGGCGAAACGGAATTTTACGATTTAATCAACCACGAAATAAAACCTGCACTGGAAAGGATAGCAGGAGTAGCGCAGGTAACGCTCATCGGAGGAAACGAGCGTGAAATACAGGTAAACATCAATGAAGAAAGAATGGCTGCATACGGGATTTCCATTCTCGACATCAGCGCTGTATTGATTAACTCAAACCTCGATTTCCCGACGGGGCAGATAAAAAACGATAACAAGCAAACGCAAATCCGCTTGCAGGGTAAATACAATAACCCTGTCGATATTGAAAACGTAACCGTAAAGTATATGCCCGACGGAACAGCCGTAAAAGTAAAAAACATGGCGGATGTACACGATGGCAACAAAGAGCCGAAAACCCTTAGCCGGGTAAATGGAACACCCTCCACAGGTATCACGATACAGCGTTCCGCCGATGCCAACACCGTAGAAATATCCAAAACCACGCGTGAAATACTGGATGCACTGCAATCAACACACAAGTCTGTCGGATTAAACTTTATGATAGCAGCTGATAATGCCGAATTTACACTGGAAGCCTCCAATTCTGTGATGATCGACCTCGTTATAGCTGTCATCCTGGTAGCTTTGACGATGCTATTATTCTTATGCAGTGTGCGAAATTCCGTTTTTGTTTCTATTGCGATTCCGCTGTCCCTTGTTTCCACATTTATAGTTATGTATTTGTTTGGTTTCAGCCTAAACCTTATGTCGTTGTTAGCCATAACGCTGGTAGTCGGTATTTTGGTTGATGACGCCATTGTGGTTATCGAAAATATCCACCGACACATGGAAATGGGGAAAAGCAGGATGCAAGCGGCATACGATGGATTAAGCGAAATAGGCGGGACAATCGTTTCCATCACACTGGTTCTGGTAGTCGTATTCATTCCCATTTCATTAACACAAGGAACCATCGCGGGTGTATTCCGTCAATTTGCCGTTACTATCGCCATTGCGGTATTGTTTAGTCTCTCGGTTTCTTTTACCGTAGTGCCGCTGCTTTATTCCCGGTTCGGGAAAATTAATGAGTTCAATCGCCGGAGTTTCATCGGGAAAGGTATTCATGCTTTCGAAAGCAGGATAGAGAGAATTGCAGGTTGGTTTTCAAATCTTTTAAGTTGGTCTTTATCACATAAACTGATTACTTTGGCTGTTACTCTTGTCCTTTTGATAGGTTCCGTAAGTCTGATAGTATTTGGTTTCATTGGAAGTGATTTAGCTCCGCAAGGCGATCAGGGGCAATTTGTTATAAAGATGGAGTTACCCCGTGATGTTAATATAGAAGAAACCAATCAGGCAGCCTGCAAAGCAGAAAACGCATTAAGGAGCAGTCCTTTAGTGGAAACTGTATTTACGACCGTAGGAGCAGAAGAAAACGGACAGCCGCAAGCTCGTTTAGCCGATTTGCGGGTAAAAATGATTCCACACAGTCAGCGCAATATTTCTACTTCCGATTTTTCACGGGAGGCAAAACATTTTCTCGGGCAGCATATACCCGGAGCACAAATATGGGTAGCAACGACCGACCTGATGGGAAATATCGACGAGGCTCCGGTGCAATACTATATCACCGGACACAACATGGATTCCGTGCGGATAGCCGCAAATCTTCTTCTTGATAGCATCAAATCCGTAAAAGGTATTGTCGACCCGAGATTATCTGTCGAAGAAAGCAGCCCCGAAGTCAGTATCATCCCCGACCGTGATAAGATGTCGGCTATGGGAATCCCTTTCGAGGTACTGGGCAGGACGCTCAATAATGCTTTCAGTGGAAACAATGATGCAAAGTTCAGGCAAGACGAATACGAATATGACATAAACATCCGTCTCGACAACTTCGACCGCAGAAGCACAGCAGACATTGAGAATCTCACATTAATAAATACCTCCGGCGAAGCTGTCAAACTGAAACAGTTTGCACGTATAGAAGAAACCGATGCACCGGGCATCCTCGAACGCCGTAACCGTAGCGCCTGCATAACACTAAACAGTCAGGTCGGGGGACGACCAACGGGCGACATCGGGCAGGATGTCAGCCAAATAATAAACTCCCTCGATTTGCCGGAAAATATCACAGTCATTCCCGGTGGCGAACTCGAAATGCAGGACGAAAGTTTTGGTACAATGGGAATAGCGCTTATCATTTCCATACTGTTGGTTTACCTCATTATGGTATTGCTATACAACAACTACATCTACCCTTTTGTAGTATTAATTTCTATCCCTCTTGCCATAATAGGAGCATTACTCGCTTTAGCACTAACGATGGATACCCTTAACCTGTTTACTCTGTTGGGATTGCTTACTCTCGTAGGACTTGTTGCTAAAAACGCCATTATACTGGTTGATTTTACCAATCAGTCAAAAGCAAAAGGAATGGAACTGAAAGATGCACTTATTGAAGCAACCCGACAGCGATTTCGCCCCATTCTGATGACAACTGCCGCAACAGTAATAGGTATGCTTCCTATTGCTTTGGCAACCGGAGCCGGAGCCGAATGGAAAAACGGTCTGGCTTGGGTTATGATTGGAGGATTGATTAGCTCTATGTTCCTGACACTTATCGTTGTTCCGGTGGT
>JAISZY010000008.1 GCA_031284375.1 Tannerellaceae bacterium
GAGCGGGAGGGGCGGGTGCCGGAGTTTGTTCGGCAGATTAGACGCCGGCGTTACCTGGTTTCCGGCATAGTCTACGGGCCACATATCGTTGGAGTAAGGCAGTCCCAGGTAGTCGTCGAATCCGTTTTGCATCGGCAGGAAGGGCGTTTGGTCTCCCAGGTGCCATTTTCCTACGATGCCGCATTGGTATCCGTTTTTTTTCAGCACTTCGGCGATGGTCTCTTCCTCCGGATGAATACCGGTGCGGGAGCGGGGCGATAGCGCCCCTCGGAAGCCGATACGATTCGGGTAGCATCCCGTCATCAGTCCGGCTCTCGATGCGCTGCTGATAGGCTGTGCGGCATAAAAGTGTGAGAAGAACATCCCTTCGTTGGCTAAGCGGTCGATATGTGGCGTCGTATATCCGGAGGCTCCGGTAAGGCTCAGGTCTCCATAGCCCATATCGTCGATAAAAAAGAGCACGATATTAGGAGGCGTTTCAGCCTGAAGCTCCGGCGCTCCCAGCAGAGCGCCTCCTATCATCATCAGGCGAGGTATTTCGTTTTTCATGGTTGTATGCAGTTGATATGTATGGGAGCGACCTCGGTCAATAATTCCTCTGGTTACGATGGTCGGTATGCGGACGTTCGGTACGTTTGAGGGGGATAGTCATACCGTTGGTTTCCTCCAGCCAATTGTACAGGTCGCGATTCAGTTGCTTGATGAGTTCCTGATGTTCGGGAGCGGCAATCAGGTTTTTAGTTTCTGCCGGGTCTTCCTGCAGGTCGTAAAACTCGTTGGTATCCCAAACGCCGTGATAGCGGATGTACTTGTATCGGTCGGTACGCACGCCGTGCATGGTAGGCGTTTGGGGGAACTCGTGTTCCCAATAGTATTCGTAGAAAATACGGTTGCGCCACGGTACATCGTCCCCTTTCAGGAGCGGGAGGAAGGATTGTCCCACCATCTGCGGAGCTTTCTCCACGCCGAGGTAATCCATAATGGTAGGCGCAATATCTACGTTCTGCACCAAATTCTCTATCGTCCGTCCTCCTTGAAACAAACCGGGGGCATAGACCAGCATCGGCACCCGTACGGATTCTTCGTAAAACTGTCGTTTGTCTATCAGGCCATGTTCTCCCCAGGCGAAACCGTTATCGCCCATGTATACGACCAAAGTGTTTTGGTCTAAACCGGCTTCCTTCAGATAGTCGAGCACCGAACCGATGCTCTCGTCTACCGAGCGAAGCGTTTCGCAATAGTTTCTCACCTGCACATCCCAGGGTCGGCCGTGGTAGGAATAGTCTACGCCATGCCAGCTTTCGCGTTGGTTTTTCACCCAATTGGGCAACATATTCTCTCCGTAATACTCTTTTCCTGCGGCCGCTTTGCCGGTTTGAGGGTCGATAGAGGGAAGCTCCTTCAGCCCATATTCGGGCGTGTGGAAAGAAGGCGGCAGAACGATTTCCTTATCCCGGTAACTACCCTTGTGGCGCCGGGCGGCCGCGAAGTTATCATGTACCCCCTTGTGAGAGAGATAAACGAAGAAAGGTTTGCCGTCGGTATGTTGCTTTTGGATAAAGTCGAGCGCATGTTCCGTGAGCAAGTCGGTAACGTACGTACTGTCCTTGTACTCCACCCATTGTCCGTTGGTATTGATACGCGGATTGTAGTATTCGCCTTGTCCGCGGAAACCCTCCCAATGGTCGAACCCCGGTTGCGGACTCCCCGAATCATTGCCCATGTGCCATTTTCCGAAGAAGGCCGTCCGGTATCCGGCCTTTTGCAGGTATTCGGGGAAGAAGGTAAGTCCGTCGGGTAGGGGAGCCGAATTATCCACCACCTTGTGTGCATGAGAATACATCCCCGTCAGGATAGACGCCCGACTGGGCGACGAGAGGGAAGTGGTAACAAAGGCATTGCGTATATGCGCGCCGTTGCGTGCCATGCGGTCCATGTGAGGCGTTTCGAGCCAGGGGACACGGCCCATGAAGCCCATATAATCATACCGATGGTCGTCCGAAAGGATAAAGACCACATTCAGAGGTTTGGCGGAGGCGCCCGGCGTCTCCTTTTCCACCGGCGCACTGCAAGCCGGATAACAGCCAGCCACGCCGAGGGAAATGAATAGGGGATGAGAGATGATTGATTTCATATACCTTATTATATTCCACATGTATTTGGGGGTGATTATTTTTTGTTCAACGTTCAATAGATAATATTTATTGTTTTTCTATGTATTGGATACGAGTATTTGAGTAATTGATCCATTTCCTGAACAAATCATATGTTGATGCTTTATACTTTTTCATCCATTTCAATAATTCTTGCCGGTATTTATTCATTTCTTCTTTATAAACAGGATCATTAATCAAATTATTGAGTGCGTTGGGATCATTTTCCAAATCATAAAACTCTTCAGGTGTCCGAAACCATAGCATATTAACTCTTTGTTGTATTGATGTATTTGTTTTTCCAGCTTCCATCATACCTTTAAAAGCAATTCCAACCTGAGAATCATTCTTAAACTGAGTCTTTCCATCTGACCAAGGATTGTAAATGTAGCCAAATTTTTTATCCTGTACGGCAAACATAGGGTAACGATTCCGAGCCGAAGTTTCATAGAACTGAGTGAACACTTGATTCCTGTCAGTTTGTTTTTGCCCTTTTATAAGAGGTAAAAATGAACGACCATCAATAGATGTCGGTATATTTATCCCACAAGCCTCTAATATTGTCGGCATAAAATCAATCCCTGAAATGAAATCTTCACTATTTCGTGTTCCTGGTTCGACAACTTTCGGCCAATAAACAATCCATGGGGTACGGGTTGAATTCATATAACAATTGGTTTTTGCAAAAGGAGCTGAAATACCATTATCGGATAAGAACATGACTAATGTATTGTTCCGTACTCCTTCATCTTCCAATACTTTTAAAACTTCGCCAACCGTATCATCCAATCTTCTTACAGAACTGAAATATTGTGATAATTCTTCACGTACAGCCGGGATATCGGGTAAAAAACCGGGAACATCTACTTCGTCCGGCGAGTATATCCTGGAAGGGTAAGGATATACTTCACCATCCTGACGCATTTTAGTATCTTCTTTAGATCCATGAAAAGGCCGATGTGGGTCATGGGAATTCAACATGAAATAAAACGGCTTTTTACTTTTTTTTGATGCTTGAATAAATTCTCGGAATACTTGGTAATATTTGTGAGGATCACGTCCCTGTCCTAATTCCGGTTGATCTACGGCTGTATCCCAAACAAAAGACTGAATAGGGGTACTATGAGGAACTTTTCCGGCAATACCGACATGGTATCCATGTTGTCGTAACACAGACATGAGTGTAGGTATATTTTTATTTGTATGGTAGAATCCTTCCACGCCATTACGGTGTGCATAGCACCCTGTTGCCAATACTGCACGAGAGGGTTGAGAAACAGCGCAGTTAACATGGGCATGTTCAAAGACCATACCTTGTTCTGCTAACCGATCAATGTTTGGAGTGATTGCCGGTACTTTAGCCCCCAAAAATCCTGTACTTGAAAAATTCAAATCATCCGCCGTTATAAGAAGGATATGGAGGAGTTCTTGCCCTTGATTTGTAGGATGATTATTTTTTGCATCAACCGGTAATATGAGTACAGAGGCAAGTCCTGTACTAAAGAACAAATAATTAATATAAGTATCCATATATTTTACATTCACATTATTGTTTCGAAGTAGCAGTCAGAATTTCTTTTCCCCATACAGGATACTGCACTAAAATTGTTTGTAATTCTCTGCGTACAGACTCCTCTTCAGAAGTTCCATTCAAGATATTCAAAGTCTCATTTATGTCTTTCTTTTTATTATAAAAACGCCCATCCAGATATAATTTGTAATCAATTGTTTGTACGAAACGAACATAATCCGGTTTCATTTGATCTTGATAATGACAGAAGCTCCATGTTCTAACAATACTTTGATCGTCTGATAATTGTTTGTAGAAACTGATACCATCCAAAATATCTTTTCGGTTTTCCGGTATTCCGAAAACATCTTTTAATGTGGGGTAAAAATCGCTGAAATCAACTAAGTTTTCGTTTACTTTTCCTTTTCCAACCTTGGGGCCGCAGACGATGAGCGGAACATGTGTACCACTGGATTTTGTGCTTTTCTTACCTCCTTTAATAGTTGTTCCGTCTTGCATTTTTGTTACTATTTCGGTATTTGTTCCATTATCTCCTGTAAAAATAACCAATGTTTCCTCAGTTAAATTTTCCTCATCAAGAAAATCTAAGATTTTGCCCACATTATTATCCATGTAAGTAACCATTTCTGCGAAATGTTTAGTATTGGCCTTCTCGCGGAGGTAGGGAACATTCCATTCTTCGGAATCAGGTGTCGGAAAAAATGGGTCATGACACAATACCATAGGATAATAAGCAAAGAAAGGTTTTCTTTTATTTTCCCGGATAAAATTAATAATGTGATTTACAAAAATATCCGGCCCATATAGATCCGCATCCTGTGGTATGATATTACCCTCCAATTCATACAAAGGATTTGCATATCGTTCTCCTTGCTCCCGTTCTTGAGAAAGTTGCCACAAACAGGATGAATCAAAACCAAAAACTTCCGGTAGCCGGCTGTCATATCCTAATTGCCATTTCCCGGCTATGCAGGTAGAATAACCGGCCTCTTTGGCTAAATGGGCAAAAGTTTTCTCTTTAGGGTCAAGATAAGCAAATCGTGTATAGTTGCGATGATTGTATTTCCCCGTCATGAGTTGTACACGCGAGGGAGTACTTAGGGGTTGAGCATGGCAATTCTTGAAGAGCATCCCCTTTTGAGCCATTCTGTCTATATTAGGGGTATGATATGTACTTCCATAAGCATGGATACATTCAAAACCAACATCATCGGCAAGGATCAATATCACATTCATTTTTTGGGGTGTTTCAACAGCAGATACAGTTGTACTGCATATAAGAGCTATTCCGCTCATCCCAATCAATTGTTTCATAGAATTATTAAATTATGTTTGTTTAACCTATTCTTCTCTTTTCTGCCAGGGGATAGCTCCTGCCCTCCGTATATGTTCGGTACATGCCTTGAAAAGATTTTGGAATACATTACCGGAATAATCAGACAGAGGGACTTCCTCTGTCTGATCATTTGTCATATCGAAATATTGAATGGGTTCCCAAGGTGTATTTTGAACCATTTTAAAGTTTTTATACCGGGCAGCATAATATGACAGTCCTCCATATTGACCTCCTTCACGCCGTACCCAAAAAACAGTTCTATCATCCGTAACTTGAGGTTCTCCTTTTAAAAGAGGATATATACTTATCCCGTCAATTTTATGAGAAAAGGTT
>JAISZY010000059.1 GCA_031284375.1 Tannerellaceae bacterium
TAAGAGAGATCAGATTATCGAGACGTTGATCCGTCGATAACTTCACATCCTGAAAAGGATACGCCGTTTGCTGCGCCCGCATCACCGTGGCGGCGCTTGCAAAAAAACATGCTAAGATAAAATAAATGATTTTGTTCATGGTCTATTTATATTAATGGTTTTATAAATGTTGTTTTAGTGGTGCAAATTATATTTGCTTGTTCAAAAACTATTTCTAAAGAGTAGCAAACTATGTTTGCTTGCTCAAAAACTTCTTATAGAGGTAAGCAAATTATATTTGCTTGCTCAAAAACATCGTAAACAATACATCAAACAAAGTTTGTTCATTACAAAACATCTTCTGTAAGGAAGAAAATTTTGTTTCTTTGCAAAAATTCGTTGGTAAGAAGGATGCAAACTTTGTTTCTTTATCAAAAACATCGTATTGGAAGGAAGAAAATTTTATTTCTTCTATCCCAATTGTTTCCGTAGCCTCGTCATTGCGAGCGCAGCGAAGCAATCCAGGTATTTGGTGCCCGTCATTGCGAGCGTAGCGAAGCAATCCAGGTATTTGACGCCCGTCATTGCGAGCGCAGCGAAGCAATCCATGTATTTGTGTGTGGAAATGCGGAAGGCTGGATTGCTTCAGGCTTCGCCTTCGCAATGACGGCGTATTCTCGCATCGCTTCAGGCTTCGCCTTCGCAATGACGGGGTATTCTTGCTATTTTGTCTCATGGTACACTTATGTATCCAAATTTTGTTCATGTATCGCAGCGTTTTCCTTCCGATGCAATTCGGAAGGCAGGATGCCGAACTCTTCTTTGAAGTACTTGCGAAATAATTTATGGTCGTTCACTCCCACCCGGAGCGCTACTTCGTTTATATGTATCTTGTTGTTTTCAAGAAGCTGTGCAGCATATTTCATTCGGATGGTGCGGATGAGTTCTACCGGCGTCTTTCCGGTAATTGCCAGAATCTTTTTGTAGAAATTGGTGCGACTCATGGCCATTTCCCGGCTCAACCATTCGACCGAGAGCGACGGATTGTCTATTTGCGCCTCCACCACGCGGACGGTTTTGCGGATTAATTCGTCGTCGAGGGAACTCACCTCTACGTTGCCCGTTAGCGGAATACTTCGCTGTACGGATCGGAAGAAATGGCGTTGCATCTTTTCCTTATGCTCGATGATGCGGGCGATGCGGAGCTGAAGAATTTCCAGACTGAAGGGCTTTTCGATGTAATCGTCCGCTCCGGCTTCGAGACCGTCTATCTTTCCCGTCTCGGCGGACTTGGAAGTAAGTATGATTACGGAGATGTGCGAGGTGCGCATATCGTTTTTAATTTTTTTGCATAGCTCGATGCCGTCCATCACCGGCATCATCCAGTCGGCTACGACGATGTCGGGCAATTCCTCCGTAATAATTTTCCACGCTTCGCCCCCGTCCGGAGCGGTGGTCACGTTGTACGTCTCGGACAGGCTGTTTTGCATGAAAAGGCGGAAGTTTGTATGATCGTCTACCACCAGGAGCGAAGCTTTGGCGTTCGATTCCGGAGTTTGGGCTGTAAAGTGGAGCGTGGGGGCTGCCGAAACGGGCGCGGATACTACCTCGTGGATGTTTTCGGCATGGAATGGCAGGGATAGGCAGAAAACGCTCCCTTTGCCGGGTTCGCTTTTTACGATGATGCTCCCATTGTGCACGCGGGCATACTCGCGACAGATGTGTAGACCGATACCGGCGCCCATGTTATTGTTGCCGCCGGGAGAGGAGACTTGGTAGAAGCGATTGAAAATACGTTCCAGTTCGTCGGCGGCGATGCCGATGCCGGTGTCGGCCACTTCTACGAGAAAACTCATCTGCCCGTCGTCGTGTTTTTCGAGGCGAAGAGAAACGGTTATCTCCCCGCCTTCGGGCGTGAACTTGAATGCGTTGCTTATCAGGTTGGAAACAATCTTGAAGACCTTGTCGGTGTCGAAGCTCATCATCAGCGAAGGGAAAGCGCTGGAGAATGAAAAACGGATGTTCTTCTGCTCCGACATTTCTTTGAAGGAATAAATGATGTTGCGCACAAACAGCACCATGTCGCCGGAGGAAAGTTGAATCCGGACGCCCCGAACGTCTATTTTGCGGAAATCAAGTAACTGATTGACCAACGTGAGCAGTTGATTGGCGTTTTCGTGAATCAACGACAGCAAGGCGCTTTGGGCGGGGTTGGTTTCGTGTTTCATCAACCGTTCGAGCGGCGCCATGATGAGGGTAAGCGGCGTGCGAAACTCGTGACTTACGTTGGTGAAGAACCTGAGTTTCATCTCGTCCATCTCGTGCAACTGACTGGCGGCAAGCTGTTCTTGTTTTTCGGCGAACTTTCGCTTCTGTATGTTCGTAGCCACTTTTATCGTGAGGTACACAAAGCAGGCGGCCATGACGGCATAGACTAAAAACGCCCAGGGCGTGAGCCAAAAGGGGGGAGAAACCGAAATATGGAGGGTGGCAGCGCTGGGGCTTGGCATCCCGTCGTTGTTTTCGGCCCTCACCAGAAAGGTGTAGCGCCCCGGCGGGAGATTATCGTAGGTCACAAACCGGCCGATGGCGCCGGAAATTGTCCAGTCTTTGTCGAAACCCTCCATTTTATAGGAGAAACGATTTTTTGAGGGGAGAAAATAGTTGAGCACAGACACGGCGAGCGTAAAGTTCCGCTGGTCATAATCGAGGGAGAGGCTATTTTCGTAGCTGAGGTCTCGCTTGTGCAATCCCCGAAGCAGCCCGCTCACGGCCACGTCCGGCGGGTTGTTGTTGTACCGGATCTGCAACGGATGGAAGACCGTTAGCCCCTCGGTGCCCCCCAAAATAAGTTCGCCGTCGGCCGTATGGCATACGCTGTTCCGGTTAAAAATTCTTCCTTGCACGCCCTCGTCTTCGTAGTAGGGCGTGCAAAGAAAATCGTACTTGCCTTGGGCGGGCACATAGCGGGGATGAATTTTTAGCAGTCCGTTCTTTGTGCCGAGCCAGAGGATATGATTGTCGTCTTCGAGAATGGACATCACGGCATTGTCCGGCAATCCGGATGAGCGGTCCAAGCGGGCAAGGCGGTCGTTCGTCCGGTCGTATACGCTCAGCCCGTTGTTGCTTCCAATCCAGAGTAGTCCGTGGCTGTCTACATACACGGTATTGATGCCTTTGTCGCGAAAAACGACGCTTCCGTCTTTCGTTCCGTCAAAGGTGCGTATTTTTCCGCTGCGGGTACAAATTACGTTGACACCCACGGCGGTGCCCACCAGCAGTTGGTTGTTCCATCCGCGGGCAATGGCGTAAATATTGTCGGAGAGCAAAGGCTGTAAACTATCGGAGGCGGTGTAGCGGCTCCATCGGCCGGAGGGTACATGGAGCAGGTTGAGTCCTTTTCCCAGGGTGCCAATCCAGAGTTTATCTCCTTCGAGGAAAAGGCTGTACACGCTGGCGTTGGCGAGAGTTGTTCCCTCTTCGCCTCCGCTGTAATGCAGAAAACGCCCGTGGTCGAAACAATCCAGTCCGCCCATATAAGTGCCTATCCAGAGGCGGCCTTGCGGGTCTCCGGCAAGACAGACTACTACATTACTGCTCAAACTGTGGGGGTCGGCAGGGTTGTGGCGATATTGGCGGAAGCGTCCGGCGGCTCGTTCGTAGTAGAGGAGACCGTGGCCGTTGGTTCCAATCCAGAGGTTGCCGGACGGCTCTTCGTACACACAATTAAAATCGTTGATGCCGGCCTGGGTTATGTTGGCGATGGGATAGCGGATAGATTCGAACTTGAAGATGCTTTCGTGGTAATAACTCACGCCATTTTTGTAGGTGCCGCACCAGAGGATGTCGGTGTCGTCGCGATAAAGACAGATGACGCTGTTCTGACTCAGGCTCCGATTATCGAACGGATGGTTGTAGAGCGGAGTGATGCGCTCCGTTTTTTTGTTTAAGAGGTTAAGTCCTCCGTGGTCGGTGGCAATCCAGATGGTTCCGTCCGGATCTTCTTCTATGTCGCGGATGAGCGACGAAGTGAGCGCTTGCGGCGAAGTTCCCGGCGTGTAATGTATCCATTCCTCTTGTTCGGGACGGAATCGGAAGAGTCCCGCCGCATTTTCCGGATGCAGATACACCCATATTTCGCCTTCGGAATCCACAAAGAGGTAGAAACGACGTAGTTCGGGATAGATTTCCAAATATTTGCTTGTAAGGATGGGGGTATTGCGAGTGGCGTCCAGCAATTCCAGTTGTCCGGAAGCGTGTATGACATAGAGGCGATGATTTTTTAGTACCACATCGCTCAGTGCGCCGGCTGTTCGATTGATGGCGAAGGTGTCTCGCCGGTTGGTTTCGTAGTCGAACAAACAGAGTTCGCCGTGGGTTGTTTCGTAGAGGAGGCGTCCGTCATTGTCGTGGAATACCTTTCGGATGTTCAGCTCGGCAGATACTTCTTCGGGGGTGTAGAAGTGATTCAGGCGGGGATTGAAAACGCTCACTTTGCCGTCCTGGTAGGTAATCCACAGGTTGCCGTCGGCAGTTTCGGTGATGTGGAGGATGTATTCTTCGGAAAAAGGAACGTCGCCCACTTCGTGTCGGAAGGTGCAGAACTCGTATCCGTCGAAACGCGCGATGCCGGCGCTTGTTCCGAACCACATAAAACCTTTTTTGTCTTTGTAGATGCAGCTCACTTCGTTGGATGGAAGTCCGTTGTTTACGTCGAGCCGGTTGAACAGAACATTCTTCCCGCTTGCCGCCGTTGAGAGCATCGTTGCAAGCAGTCCGATCATCCATATAGTATATGTATGTCTCATTCTTCGTCGGTTAACATTCTGTTTACGAATATGACAAATCTGTTGCTCTCTTACCCTAAAAAAAAATCGAAGATACGGAGGGTATACATTGCCATCTGCGTAGCGGGATTGCTTCGGGCTTTGCTTTTGCATAGCATGGAGAGTAAAAATTGTTCAATGATTCTGCAAAACGTAGCGCCGGGGATAACGGAAAAGGATGGCCAGCACAGAGGCTATGCCGATAAGAAAAGGATAATAAAGGTAGGGAACGATTTCGAGAGGGGCGATTCCGCCGGCAAGACCGGACGCTATCAGGAGTTGGGCTCCGTAGGGCAGGAGTCCTTGTGCGAAACAGGAAAAAGTATCCAGCAAACTGGCGGTGCGTCGTCCGTCTATCCGGTATTCGCGACCGATATTCCGGGCGATAGGCCCAACAATAATGAGGGCAATGGTGTTATTGGCCGTACAAAGGTTGGTGAATACGGTAAGCGCCGCCAAACTTCCCTCGGCTTTCCTCTGCGTCCGGATGTTTTGCGTCAATTTAACTACGAGCCATTCAATGCCTCCGTTTCGGCGGATTACTTCAAACAATCCTCCGGCCATCAAGCTTACGATAATCAGTTCGCCCATATCTGCCACAATGCCTGTATGAGTGGCCGTTGCCCATTCCCATACGTTGAACCCTCCGGTGCACAGACCGGTGATTCCGCAGAGAGCAAATCCAATCGTAAGCACCGTTATGACGTTCATGCCGGCTATGGCCGTGGCCAGAACGACGAGGTAGGGAATCACCCGTATCCAGGCGGCGTTGGTTGTTTCGGCGGTTACTTCATTCAGTCCTATACCTTGGTAGAGATACAGAAGAGTGGCCAAGAGCGCTGCCGGGAGAACGATGCGGATGTTTACAATGAATTTATCGCGCATACGCACGCCTTGGGTACGGGTGGCTACGATGGTGGTGTCGGAAATAAACGAGAGGTTGTCGCCAAACATGGCCCCGCCCACTACAATACCAATCATGGCCGGTAGATTCATGCCGATTTGTCCGGAAAGTCCAACAGCTATCGGCGTAAGAGCTGCAATCGTGCCGCAGGATGTTCCCATCGACATGGAGATGAAACAGGCAGCCAGGAAAATTCCTGCCGGAATCATGTTCTGCGGCAGGAAGCGAAGCGTAATTTGCACCGTGGCGTCTACGGCGCCCATCGCTTTGGCGCTCCCGGCAAAGGCGCCCGCCAGGATAAAGATAACCACCATAAGGAGCACGGTTTCGTTGGCGGCGCCTTTGCAGAAGATATTCAGACGATTGGAAACATTGCCTTCCGAAAAGAAGAGAGCGGCAACGGACGTGAGGAGGAAAGCCACGGAAACGGGCATCCGGCTCAAATCGCCGGTGAAGGCGAAGGTTATCAAATATAAAGCAAAAAAAACGGCTAAGGGCAGCAAAGCCCATCCGTTGGTTTTCGTGTGCGTGTTATTTGTTTCCATTTGTAAGTTTTTATTGTCCGAAATGATTTGGGACAAAGATAATAAAAGAATGGAATTAGCGCGTTTCATTTGCCTAAACCAACAGCGATGAAGGAAAACCGGCTTTGCACAATCTGTGATGACTCATACGGTGGAGAATGATGTTTTATTTAATGATTCGATGATTCAAGGATTGGGTATGCTCAAAAAATTACTACATTTACGCGAAATAATAAATCTTTATTGCACATGAAAAAGTCTGTTACCATTTTGTGTTGTTTCGTTATCGCTTCGTTGTGGGGAAAACTCTACCCACAGGTTACGACGGCGGATTACGAACGAATCGATACGTTGCTCAAACGTTCGGAAAAAATATATTCTTCCTTTGTTGTGCCTCACTGGGAAGGAGATACGCATAGCTTTTGGTATGTTAATAACGAACGGAGTGGAAAAGCGTATTATCTGGTCGATGCCGAAACCGGACGAAAACAATCCATCGCTCCCCGCGAAGAAGAAAAACCGCCCCGACCGGATTATCGCTTCGGCAATGACAGGGATACGGCCAAGGCGCTCTCGCCCGACGGTAATTGGGAAGCTTATATACAAGACAATAATGTATACGTCCGTCCGAAGGGCGAGAAAGAAAAGGCGGTGGCTTTGTCTTTCGACGGAACGGAGCAGCATTATTACAGCGCAAGGATTCGCTGGTCGCCCGATTCGCGGAAGTTGGCCACCGTTCGCATCCGGGATATAACGGAACGGCGGATACCTTTGCTGGAATCATCGCCCGAAAGTCAGCGTCAACCCATTTTGCAGTGGCGGGATTATGCCAAACCGGGCGATGTGCTCCCGGTAAATTTGCCGGTGCTGTTCGATGTTTCTTCCCGCAAACAAATTCTGCTGAAGGATACGGAACTTTACGCCCGCCAGTTTAGTTTACGCCTGACCGGCTGGAGAAAAGACAGCCGCGCCTTTACCTTCGAGTTTAACCAACGAGGCCATCAACGCTACATCGTAGCCGAAGTGAACGCCGAGACCGGCATCATCCGTCACTTAGCCGACGAACAGACCTCTACCTTTATATACTATAATAATGTATATCGCCGCGACTTGAACGACGGACAGGAAATGCTTTGGATATCCGAGCGCGACGGCTGGCGGCATATCTATCTGCTGGACGGGAAAACGGGGAAGGTAAAGCGGCAAATCACCAAAGGAGAATGGGTAGTCCGAACGGTAGAACACGTGGACGAAGACCGGGGCGTTGTCTATTTCTATGCTTCCGGATTCAATCCGGACGAAGATCCCTACAACCGCCATTATTGCAGCATTGGTATCGACGGAAAAGAATTCAAAGACCTGACGCCGGAACGTGCAAATCATAAGGTGAGCTTCTCGAAAGACCGCCAATATTTTGTTGACGTATATTCTCGTCCCGATCTGCCACCCGTCAGTCAGGTAAAACGTCTATCCGACGCCTCGCTCATTGCCGAACTGGAACGCTGCGACGTAAACGATCTGAAAGCGGAAGGCTGGCAGATGCCAGAAGTTTTTCATGCCAAAGGGCGTGACGGACAGACGGACATCTGGGGGAATATCCATCGCCCGTCTCATTTCGACGCCACGAAATCGTACCCCGTTGTCGAATTTATATACGCCGGCCCTCACGATTCTCACGTGGACAAAGACTTTAAGCCGGCGCATCATTTAGTGTCCCGTTTGGTGGAACTGGGCTTTATCGTTGTCTCCATCGACGGGATGGGAACCTCCAATCGCTCCAAAGCCTTCCACGACGTATGTTGGAAGAATCTGAAAGACGCCGGCTTTCCCGACCGCAAACTGTGGATACGGGCGGCGGCGGAAAAGTATCCTTCGATGGATATATCCAATGTAGGCATTTACGGCTGGTCGGCCGGCGGTCAGAATGCGATGGCGGCGCTGCTCTTCCATAACGACTTTTACAAAGTAGCCGTAGCCTTTTGCGGATGCCACGACAACCGGATGGACAAAATCTGGTGGAACGAACAATGGATGGGATACCCGGTAGACGAGGCATACGGCGCTTCGTCGAACGTAGACAATGCCGCCTTGCTAAAAGGAAAACTCCTGTTAGTGAACGGGGAATTGGACGACAATGTAGACCCCGCCTCCACGCTGCAAGTTGTCAATGCACTAATCAAATCGGGCAAGAACTTCGAGCAACTCTACCTCCCCGGCAAAGCCCACAGTCTGGCGGGCAAATTTGAAATGCGCCGGATGAACGATTTCTTTGTTAAACATCTCCGGAAACAAGAACCACCCGAATGGTGAGGGCAAACATATACCGGCTTGCCTTGTTTTTCTTCCTCGCCTCCTTCTTCTCCGTCCGGGCGGAAGGAGGTGCATTCCGTTTCGTTCATTACAACGTCTCCAACGGATTAGCTTCCAATATGGTGTACACAATTACTGCCGACGAAAAAGGCTTCATCTGGATTGGCACCAACAATGGCCTGCACCGCTTTGACGGAAGTTCTTTCAAAATCTTCCAAGACCTTCCGGGCGATTCAACCACCTTAGGCTGTAATTATATTTATTCGTTATACGAAGACCCCGCCCAAAGATTGTGGATAGGAACTTCCTCCGGCGTGTACCGCTATCTTCCGGCCGAAGAACAATTCCGTCGGCTAAATGTCCGAACGAAGCAAGGCGTAGAAATAAACTCCCACATCTCCGCCATATCCGGAGATAAAGAAGGAAATATCTGGATCGCTTCGCTCGAACAAGGAGTTTTCTCCTACCATGCCGATACGCAAACCTTGCAACAATATGCAGAGGAAGCAGAGGACGAACGTTATGCCTTGCCGAGCAATCAAATCTGCTTCCTGTACATCGAAGAAGACGGTACGGTGTGGGCGTCGTCCCGTCGGAAGGGCATTGCACTCTACTGTCGCGCTCCCGGTTCGGACAGGTTTCTTCCTTATCTGTCGGAAAACGGTCCGTTATCCTTCCCCGTTTATGCGATAGCCGAAACGGAAGGATTCCTCTGGCTTGGCTCTTTTCAGGAAGGCTTGTATCGTTTGCACAAACCTACGGGCAAGATAAAGCGCTTCCTCGTTCCGGGCGACGGCGGTTCGGGAGCGAATCACATTCATTCCCTGTTCACATACGGTAACAACCAATTGCTGATAGGTTCGGACGATGGTTTGCACAGCCTCGACATCCGCACCGGCGATGATACGTTGACAGGACGCAACGGAGGCTTGTCGGACAAATTTATCTATCCGATTTGTCGCGACAAGGAAGGCGGTTTGTGGATAGGGACGTACTACGGCGGCATCAATTATTTGCCTCCCCGGAAAGGGAATATCGAAGGCTATATGCACTCCACCCATGCAAATTCTGTTCGGGGAAACATTATCAGTTGTTTCTGCGAAGACCCGGAAGGCAATATCTGGATAGGTTCGGACGACGGCGGCTTGAGCTACTTCAACACGCAGACCAAACACTTTACCAATTATATGCCGGATGGAAAACAAGGACTTTCTTACCACAACATTCATGCGCTCTACATGGAGAACAACAAACTGTGGATAGGCACCTATACCGGCGGCCTGAATGTGCTCGACCTGAATACCATGCGATTTAAATGGTACGACCATGCGGCAAACGACGAATATTCGTTAGACAACAGCAGCGTTTATTCCATATACAAAGACGTAGACGGATGTTTGTGGATAGGTACGATGCTCGGACTCTTGTACTACGACCGGGAAAACGACCGCTTTGTCCGCATGAAACACACCGGATACACCACCGGAGATATAACGGACGACGGACGACGGAATGTCTGGTTCGCTACCGGAGGAGGCGGGCTTTACCGTTATTCGCTCGACACCCGTCAATGGACGCATTATCTGCACGGGGAAGACAACGAGGCTTCCATTCCCAGCAACGAAATCAATTGTTTATATCCGGACAAAAACAACCGTCTGTGGGTCGGCACAGACCGGGGCCTCTGCCGGTACGACGAATCGACGGAAAGTTTCGTCCGTATGCCTCTACATGCTCCCTCTTCTTGCATATGCAGCATCATGGAAGACGATCGCCACCTTTGGCTGACAACAACCAATGGATTGGTCTGTTATCAGCCCGAAAATAACTCTTGCCGTGTTTTGACGCAAAGCGATGGCCTGCAAAGCAATCAATTTATGCCTATTGCCGCTCTGCAAACCTTGTCGGGGAAGATGTATCTGGGAACGGTAAACGGTTTCAATGTGATTGACCCCCGCTCTATTTCCCCAAACCGGTATGTTCCTCCCGTTTATATCACCAATCTGCAATTGTTCAATAAGAACGAGTTGATAACAGCCGGCGGTGTACTGAAGCGTTCCATCGAATATACCGACGAAATTACCCTTTCGTACAAGCAAAATATGTTCAGTCTCGAGTTTGCCTCCCTGAGTTACAGTATGCCATCCAAGAATCAATACATGTACCGGTTGGAAGGCTTCGACAAAGATTGGAATAAAGTAAATAATCAACGGAAAGCCACCTATACCAACCTGCCCGCGGGTCGTTATCTCTTCCGGGTAATAGCTTCGAACGACGACGACGTATGGAACACCAAGGGAGCTTCGCTTGCTATCGTTGTCAGGCCACCCATCTGGCGCACCCTCTGGGCGTATATTTTGTACATATCGTTGGCATTGGGCGCCGCCGGATTTATTCTCTATAAAAACCGGAAACGTATCGAACGCAAGCATCAGCGTAAAATGCAACAACTGCACGTGGAAAAGGAAAAAGAAATCCACGAAGCCCGGATGAAATTCTTCACCTTCATAGCACACGAAATTCGTACTCCGCTATCACTCATCATCGGCCCTTTGGAAAAGATTATGGAGAACAGTCACTCATTGCAGGAAAGCGTTCGGAGCGCCCTCAACGTTATCGAGTGCAACAGTCGGCGTTTATATACGTTGGTGAATCAATTGCTCGACTTTCAGAAGGCGGAACAAGGAGCGTTCACGATTCACCTTGCCGACGTCAATATGTACGAATTGTTGTACAGCATATACTTGCGCTTTAAACCCTTGGTAGAACAAAACGGCATCGGTTTTGAGTTAAACATAGCCGACCGCTTCATGAAAGCGTCGGTTGATGTCGAAGCGCTCACCAAGATTGTCAGCAATCTGCTCTCCAACGCCCTCAAATATGCGCACAAGAAGCTGACATTGTCGAGCCGCATCGAGAATCATCACCTGTATATTGAAGTTACCGACGACGGTTGCGGCATACCGGAAGAAGAGCAGAAGAATATATTCGCTCCCTTTTATCAGATAGTCGATAATAATCCCGGCGGAACGGGTATTGGTTTGTCGTTGGTCAAACTATTGGTAGACGCTCATCATGGCATGGTAGAAGTGAGCAGCGAACCGGGAAGTGGCTCTGTTTTCGTGGTAACGCTGCCCGTCAGTCCTACTCAGACGAAAGAATGTGCCACCCATCTGCTCAATCGTGCAATGAAAGAAGTTGTTCCTGCCAAAGAGCCTGTATTACAATCTGCCACCCCCATTCCGGAAGGAAGTGAAGACAATTCCCATCACCCCATTTTGTTGATTGTAGAAGACAACAGTGAGATGGGCGACTTTCTGTACCAAACATTTAAACACGAATACGCCATCCTTCCTGCCAAACATGGAGAAGAAGGACTTGAATGGCTAAAAAACAAAACAGTAGATCTCATCATCAGCGATGTGATGATGCCTGTGATGGATGGGATAACTTTCACGCAGGAAGTAAGGAAGAATATTTTGTGCAGCCACATCCCCATCATCCTTCTGACGGCCAAAACCGATAACGAATCCAAAGTGGCCGGAATAAAAGCCGGCGCCGATATTTACGTAGAGAAACCATTTTCTCCTCACGTCTTAAAAGCGCAGATAGAAAGTTTGCTTGCATCCAGGCAAGTTCTGCGCCGGAAGTTCTCAGAAATGCCATTCATCCCCTTAAACAGCATAGCCGGGAATAAAGCGGACGAATTGTTCCTCTCCAGAATGAATGAGATTATCGAGAAAAATATCTCGAATATAGATTTCACAATCGACACTTTAGCCACACAATTATGCGTTAGTCGTTCGGCCCTGTTTATCAAAATCAAGAAACAAACCGACATGACGCCCAACGACCTGATTCGGCTTATCCGCCTGAAAAAAGCGGCAGAGTTACTAATGAACAACAATTACCGTGTTAATGAAATCTGTTACCGTGTAGGTTTTACCCATCCTTCTTATTTCTCCAAATGCTTCCAGAAACAATTCGGCATATTACCCAAAGATTTCAGAGATAACGTCAATGAGTCTGTCTGATGTAGACAAACAACGCAACAAATAATGAGATGGGAGGGATATTGAAACATATAAAAAACAGAAGGATGTGTCAAAAATATTGACACATCCTCTATATTATAGGAAAAAGCCGCATTGTTAGATATGAACAAACTCCGAATAACAGGATTTGAGTGCTTTGACGTCTTTGTAATCCGCTGTGCGAAGCATACCCGAAGGTTGCGGCCCGCCATCAACGACAAGAGCTATGTCTCGGAATTATTTTCAACTGATGAGTTTCCCAATCGAGCAATGCGGCTTAACTCTTTAAGCGTAATCGGTAATTTGTCACAAATATAGGAATAAGTTTTTTACCATCCAAATAAAGAATGAAAAAACTTAATTTTACGCAACGTTACTTTACTTTATCTACAATAGCCTTAAATGCTTCCGGATGATTCATCGCCAAATCGGCCAGGACTTTCCGGTTGATTTCTATATTCTTGGCATGTAAAGCGCCCATCAGGCGTGAATACGATAAACCTTCCAGACGTGCGGCGGCATTGATGCGTTGTATCCATAAGGCGCGGAAATTGCGTTTTTTGGCGCGACGGTCGCGAAAAGCATACGTCAAACCCTTTTCCCATGTGTTTTTGGCTACTGTCCAAACATTTTTACGAGCGCCGTAATAACCTCTCGTAAGTTTTAAAATTCGCTTTCTTTTTGCTCTCGAAGCAACATGATTTACTGATCTCGGCATAATTTTATCCTCCTATTCGTTACTTCAAACACAACATTTCTTTTACGCTACTTACATTCTCGCGGGCTACCAAGCCGGTATGAGTGAGGTTCCTTTTTTGCTTCTTTGTCTTCTTCGTCAGAATATGACTTTTAAAAGCATGTTTTCTCTTGATTTTACCTGTTCCGGTAAGGGCGAACCTCTTTTTGGCACCGGAATTAGTCTTCATTTTAGGCATGTTCTAAATTTATTTTTAAATTATTAATGTATTACAATCCCATCAAAGGGAAATTTATTCTTTCTTATCCGTGTTTTCCCCTCCAGGTTTCACCTGAGGTTTAGGAAGGACTATCACCTTTTTTACTTGCGGTTTGGGAGGGGGAACCGGACTTGTTTGGGTAGGACTTGTATGGGCGCTACCTCCTCCGCCACCTCCACTTCCGCTACCACCTTTTTTGGGGGTAAGCATGATGATCATTCGTTTCCCTTCCAAAAGGGGCATTTGTTCTACTTTTCCATAATCTTCCAAATCATTGGCAAAACGAAGCAACAAAACTTCACCTTGTTCTTTAAACAAAATAGAACGCCCTCTGAAAAAGACATAGGCTTTCACTTTAGAACCTTCTTCCAGAAAACCTTTCGCGTGCTTCAATTTAAAGTTATAGTCATGATCGTCAGTTTGCGGCCCGAAGCGGATTTCCTTCACTACTACCTTCACAGACTTTGCTTTCTGCTCTTTCTGACGTTTTTTTTGTTGATACAGGAATTTCTGGAAATCGGTTATTTTACAAACGGGAGGTGCGGCATTGGGCGATATCTCCACCAAATCCAACTCTTGCTCCTCCGCTATTTTTAGCGCTTCTGAAATAGGGTAAACCCCTTGTTCTACATTTTCACCTACTAATCGAACTTCCCGAACGCGAATACGTTCGTTAATTCTGTACTGATCTTTCAGATTGTCATTCTTCATTCAAAATGATTAAAAGTTATGCTCCTTTCTATTATTGAGTATTTATTTTTCTTTATTTTTTTGCCAGCGATTCATCATATCCTCTATTTCATCATGTAAAAGCGTTGCAAATGTAGTAATTTTCATAGAACCTTTATCGCCTTCACCTTGTTTTCGCACAGAAACTTCACCATTTTCGGCTTCTTTTTCTCCAACAATAAGCATATAAGGGATACGTTTCAGTTCGTTATCGCGTATCTTGCGGCCTACTTTTTCGTTGCGGTCGTCTACAAGTACACGTATATCTTTGTTTTCCAAGTGACGGGCTATCTCCCCCGCATAATCGTTATACCTTTCGCTCACCGGCAATACGGCCACTTGATCGGGAGTGAGCCATAAAGGGAATTTCCCTCCGGTATGTTCTATCAATACGGCCACGAAGCGTTCCATCGACCCGAAAGGTGCACGATGTATCATCACCGGGCGATGCTTTTTATTGTCTTCACCCGTATATTCCAGTTCGAAACGCTCCGGCAGATTATAATCTACCTGAATGGTGCCTAATTGCCAGCGGCGTCCGATAGCATCTTTCACCATAAAGTCGAGTTTCGGGCCATAAAAAGCGGCTTCGCCTAATACGATTTCGGCAGGCAAACCTGCTTCGCGACAGGCTTCCACAATGGCTGTTTCAGCCTTTTCCCAGTTCTCGTCCGAACCTATATATTTTTGTTTGTTTTCCGGGTCACGTAGAGATATCTGTGCTTCGAAGTTTTCGAAATCAAGCGCCTTGAAAATGATAAAAATGATATTCATCACTTTCAGGAATTCTTCCTTCAATTGATCGGGGCGGCAAAAGAGGTGGGCGTCGTCTTGCGTAAAACCACGTACACGGGTCAATCCATGCAATTCGCCACTCTGCTCATAGCGATACACCGTTCCGAACTCGGCAAACCGAATGGGTAAGTCTTTATACGAACGGGGAGTTAGCTTGTACATCTCGCAATGATGCGGGCAATTCATCGGTTTCAGCAGAAACTCTTCTTTTTCTTGTGGGGTGTGTATGGGTTGGAACGAATCTTTGCCGTATTTTTCGTAGTGTCCGGAAGTGACGTACAATTGCTTGCTACCGATATGTGGCGTCATCACCTGCTGATAACCATATTTCTTCTGAATACGTTTCAGAAAATCTTCCAATTGAAGACGCAACTGTGTGCCGCGCGGCAACCATAAAGGAAGTCCGGCTCCCACCGACTGAGAGAACGCAAACAACTCCAACTCTTTCCCCACTTTCCTGTGGTCGCGTTTCTTGGCTTCTTCGAGGAAGGTGAGGTAATCGTCCAGCATTTTCTTTTTGGGGAACGTAATACCATAAAGGCGTACCAATTGCTTCCGCTTCTCGTCGCCCCGCCAATATGCTCCGGCTACGCTCAGTATTTTAACGGCCTTAATGTACGACGTATTCGGCAAATGAGGGCCCCTGCACAAATCGGTAAAATCGCCTTGGGTATACGTAGTAATCGTACCATCCTCCAATTCGCTAATCAGCTCGGTTTTATATACCTCTCCTCTGTCTCCAAACATTTTCAAAGCATCCTTCTTGGCGATACTCTGACGTACAATATTTTCTTTACGAGCAATCAATTCCATCATTTTCGCTTCGATAGCGGGAAAATCACTTTCCTTTATGGTCTGTCCGTCACCGGGGTCTACGTCGTAATAGAAGCCGTTTTCGATAGCCGGCCCTATACCGAACGTAATGCAGGGGTACAAAACTTGCAGGGCTTCAGCCATCAGGTGAGCGCTCGAATGCCAGTAAGCATGTTTCCCCTCTTCGTCATCCCACTTCAACAATTTCACGGCTGAGTCTTGAAGGATAGGACGTCCCAAATCCCAGGTTTCTCCGTTCACATCGGCCGCCAATATATCCTGTGCCAGCCGGGAACTAATACTTTCCGCAATCTGCAGCGCCGTAATACCTTCCGTATATTCTCTTACGGATTGATCCGGGAATGTAATTTTTATCATATTCACTAAAAAATCTGAATTATAAATTAAAGGTGCAAATTTACGATTCTTTTTCAGATTCAGTTATATTTTGAAAAACAAAAAAGGGATATATTTCAAATTGTTGCAAACCCAGCTTCTTGTAGTCATCCTTGCAAACACAATGAAACAATCCAGCGTACGTGGGGATTTGGACTGCTTCACTGCAATACCGACCATTTTTTTTGTGCCGTCTCTATATAAGAGAC
>JAISZY010000148.1 GCA_031284375.1 Tannerellaceae bacterium
TACGAATGTTTTTGTATCATGCTCGTTTTTCCCCTGATAGTTTGGCTGGGAGCAGGCGGAAAAGTAGAAAGTAAGAAGGCCTCCGGAATCTGTAAATTTTTCGGAGATATATCCTATCCCATTTACATAACTCACTTTCCGTTGGTATGCGTATATTATGCTTGGGTTACTAACGGCAATCACACGCTGGAAGAATCATGGCCCTACGGACTGTTGACTGTGGCAGCAGCCATTGTTGTAGCATACGGAACAATGCGCTTCTTTGACCTGCCGATTCGCAAATGGCTGAAAAGTTGAACAAATTTAATAACAACAGAATGAATAAAGCAGACTTTATCGAAAGCGTTGCGGCCACTTCATCGCTAAGTGAAGAGGAGGTTAAAAAAAATCTGGACGAAATGATGCAGAAAGTGAAAGAACAAATTCGACAAATCGAAATGCACAAACAACGAAGCAATCCATCACGACACTAACTCCATGGATTGCTTCGAGCTTCACCTTCGCAAAGACGCTGACCGGCGCTTTTGACACACCTCACTATTTATTGGGAGTACTCGCTTCGTGAACTTTTCCGATAGGAATGGACAAACCCAATTGAATGTTGGCTGTGTTACTATTAACAGGCAAGAAATTTGAACTGACTTTGGGCAGTAAATAATCGCTTGCTATGAAAAAATGTACACCTCTCTTGGGCGCCAGATGCAGCGCCAAACCGAATGTCTTGAAATTGGTGTTGATAAAAGAATAGCTCACAGCAACGGATAACCACTTAATTTGGGCCGGATTGTAATTGGCCGACAGAGTAAGCTCCGTAAGGGTGGTATTGCCGAAATACGTAGACGATAAAAGCCCTGCCGAGAGATGTCCGGGCACGACTTCGTATTCCAACCCCACATTGGCGGTGGTGCGCAGGTAGGTTGTATTTCCTTGTGTCTGGCCGGATTCTTTAAAGTTGATGGCTTCCTTGATGTCGTCGATAGCCGTATTCAGGTTTTCGTCAAAATTAAAATTCCCTTCACCCTGCGAATATTCTCCGGGAGTGACGGTGATTAAGGTTTCGGGCGCTTTTAAATTAATGGAATTATTGCTCAACCAGGAGATAAACCCCAAATCCGTAAAGGCCAGCGACACCTTTGCTCTTTCCGATATAGTATATACGGCGCCCACATCCAGCCCTAAGCCAAATCCGGATGCATCCAATCCTGTTACTTCTACGGATTCGAACAATCCGTCTTCGTCGTATCCGGCTTTGATGCCGGAGCCTTTCAAGGTGGCTTTCGAGCGGGCTGTCCATTGGTCTTTTTGTACGCTGACGTCCAAGGTTTCAATATTTAAATCTACGGCGGCCATGCCCATCAGCAATTTGGCTTTTGCGCCTACGGACAAGCGGTTGTTTAAGAAAGTACGTGCATAACCGGCGCTTATTTCGGAGTATCCGTTTGCCGATAGTTTAAGGTCTCGTATCGGATAGGTGAGTGTCCGGTCGTCGGCTGTAAACCCTACTTTCAGCAACTCGAAGAGAGGTTTGGGGATGTTTACATCCACTAATGCTTTGACGCCTATGCCGAAACTCCAAAAGCCACCCTTCTTGGTGAAAAATCCGAAAGAAACAGGCTGAGAACTAAGCTTAGCCGATAGATTGCTTTGGTTGGGTATTCCGGACAAAAATTCGGAAGAGCCTACCAAGGGATGCATGAAGGTTACCTTTTCGCCGTTTTTATCGAAAACCAAATTGTCTAAATATAAACTTGTGTTGGCTCCCACCGCTATATCCGCCACGCTTACATATCCTTGTCGGGGAATAAAGGCCGGATTCAGCGCCATACGGCTGTGCGAGTTTCTCATAAAATAGTCTGTATAGACGGTTTGTGCCGTGAGCGTAGTACATGCCAACACGGTAAATATGTGGAAAAGAAGAAATTGTTTCATTTTTTAATTTATTGATTAATTCATACGTAAAGTGAATACTAACATTTTCAAGTAGGAGTTGTAGGATGTGTATTATTCCAGACTAATCTTGAAGCCACCGCTCAGTATGACTCTTATGTTCTTGATTAATACGTAATCCTCTCTCTCTACCTTTCTGGATTGAAATTCAAATGTGAGTTGTAAGCGGTGAGCATCTTTTAGCTTCGTAACGTCTTCCTTTTTTATATTGACAACGAATGGTTGCGGCGTATTCACATCCGCCTTATAGATTTGTTTTTCTATGCTGATACCGGTGTCTTCTCCGTTTTCCGTCAGAATAGTGGTAGATAATTCAAAGTCGGAGAATTTTTTATCGGCCGGATCGTTTATATTGGCGATAAAATCTGCCACAAACGAAATATCGCCCAGAGGTTCTTCTTTTCCTTTGTTGTCGTAAACAAAATAATTGTACATCTCTTCCGAGAAAAGGTCTTCTACCTCCTTGATATATTCAATATCCACAGGAACAGGTATTTCAATTTGCGTTTTGAAACGAATGGTATCGAAATCTCCTATGGATACGGATATTCCGTTGTCGTGGCTGAAAGCCCCTTCTTTATTGATACTATCCCATTCATACCCGTCTTCCACACAAGACGATATCATACAAAACACAGCAGAGATAATAAAAAACCGATTAATTACACTTTTTTTCATATAAGTCCATTTTTTGAATAATATTTAATGTATTAAGTAATTAACTTTTGAATGTGCGAATATAGAACTTTTTAAACAATAAACACGAAAACCTGAAAACTTTCATTTTCAGGTTTCATGATTTTTATCCTGATACGGGGAATCTATTACGCTCCGAAGTCGTCGAACATCAACATTTCGGGCGGAACGCCCAAGTTGTCCAGCATAACTTTGACGGCGTTCGACATCGGGCCGGGGCCGCACATATAGTATTCGATGTCTTCCGGAGCTTCATGGTCATGGAGGTAATTATCAAGAATTACCTTATGGATGAAACCTACGTAGCCTGTCCAATGGTCTTCCGGACGTGGTTCGGAAAGAGCGATATGAAACTTGAAGTTGGGAAATTCCTTTTCGATGGCACGGAAGTCTTCTTCGTAAAAGATTTCATTCTTCGAGCGCGCTCCATACCAGTAAGACACCGTACGGTTGGTTGTTTTCAAGGTCTTGAACAAGTGCAGTAGATGAGCGCGAAGAGGCGCCATACCGGCCCCACCTCCGATGTACAACATTTCGCGTTGGGTATTTTGGATATGAAAATCGCCGTATGGGCCGGACATTTTCACCTTATCGCCCGGTTTGAGGGCAAAGATAAACGAAGAGGCAATCCCCGGTTTGATACCGGCTTTCCAGGTTCCCGTACTCCGGTCGAAAGGTGGCGTTGCTATACGGACGTTCAGGGTAATGATATTGCCCTCGGCCGGATAGTTGGCCATGGAATAGGCCCGGATTGTTTCCTCGTCGTTCTTGCAGGCAAGGTTCCACATCTTGAATTTATCCCATTCGTCTCGGAAGCGGTCGTCCACGTCTATATCCTTGTACAACATGTTGTATTGGGGGATAACAATCTGCGAATAGCTTCCCGGTTGGAAATTCATCACTTCCCCTTCCGGCAGTTTTACGGTAAATTCTTTGATAAAAGAGGCTACATTGTGGTTTGATACCACGGTGCACTCCCACTCTTTCACGCCAAAGACCGATTCGGGAACAATGATTTTGATGTCCTCTTTCACCTTTGTCTGACATCCCAGACGCCAATTGTCTTTTATTTGTTTGCGCGAAAAGAATCCCACTTCGGTAGGCAGGATATTTCCGCCGCCTTCGGGTATCCGGCATCGACACTGTCCGCAACTTCCGCTTCCGCCACAGGCCGAAGACAAGAAAATGCCGTTACTCTGCAACGTACCGAGTACCGTGCCTCCCAAGGGAACTTCAAATTTCTTTTCGCTATTGACTACCATATTCACATGGCCCGAAGGAATCAGTTTGGCTTTGGCATACAATAATGCACCGACTAAGATGAGCGTAATCAACAAGAAAACAATTGCTCCCGTTGCAATGGTAAGCCCGCCTGACATTAATAGAATCATTTCTGTATATTTCGTTAATGCGTTAATACTAAATTTTAAGACCGGAGAAGCACATGAATCCGATACCCATCAAACCGGTAATGATAAACGTAATACCAAGTCCTTTCAATGGCTTGGGGATATTGGAATACGTCAGTTTTTCGCGGATGGCTGCCATGCCTACGATGGCAAGCAACCACCCCAGGCCGGAACCTAATCCGTATACCGTGGCTACGCCGGCATGGGCAAACGCCTTTTGTTGCATAAACAACGAACCGCCCAGGATGGCGCAGTTTACGGCAATCAGTGGCAAGAATATCCCCAGCGAGGTATATAAAGCAGGTGCATAGCGCTCTATCACCATTTCAACCAATTGCACGAAAGAAGCGATCACGGCTATGAAGATAAGCAGGGAGAGAAAACTAAGGTTTACTCCGGCGTATTGGGCGCCCAGCCAACTCAAGGCGCCTTCTTTCAGTACATAGTTTTCGAGCATATAATTGATGGGCAACGTACATACGAGGATGAACGTTACGGCAATACCCAATCCTAAGGCTGTTTTTACATTCTTTGAAACAGCCAGAAAAGAACACATCCCCAGATAGTATGCAAACAGCATATTGTCTACAAAAACAGCCCGCATGAACGTGCTAACTAATTCTTCCATTGTATTTGTTATTAGTAGAATGAATAATTAATTTTCCTGAAGGTCTTTGTTTCTCGAACGATGTATCCATATAATAACCGCCACAACGATAAGCGCCATGGGAGGTAGTATCATCAGGCCGTTGTTTACGTAGCCCCATTGGTAGAAGACTTCCGGAATGACCTGGAATCCTAACAAGGCGCCCGAACCGAACAATTCGCGGAAAAAACCGATAATGACCAATATAATTCCATATCCCAAGCCATTGCCCAGTCCGTCGAGGAATGATTCCCAAGGGCCGTTGGCCAAGGCGAAGGCTTCCAGGCGTCCCATCAGGATACAGTTGGTGATAATCAGCCCCACAAAGACGGAAAGTTGTTTGTTTACGTCGAAGGCAAAGGCCTTCAATACTTCGCTTACTATCGTTACCAGCGCCGCCACTACTACCAATTGCACAATGATACGGATGCGATTGGGTATTGTATTCCTTAGCAGCGATATAATGACGTTGGCAAAAGCCACGACGGCTGTTACCGAAACGGCCATAACGATAGACGGCTCCAGTTTGGAGGTTACGGCTAATGCGGAACAAATCCCCAACATCTGGATGACAACAGGGTTGTTCTTGCTTAACGGCCCTGCCAATATTTCTTTATTCTTATTTGATAATCCCATCTTACTTACTGATTTTGCGAGGTTAAAAAACCAACATACCCATGCAGGCTGTCGAATATCATCTTATTTACGCCCTGACTGGTGATGGTACCTCCGGAGATGCCATCTACGTAGTCTTGGCCGCCAACGCTTTTGCCCGGTTTGACGATGGCAACCGACTTAAATTCGTTGTTCACGAAAATATGTTTGCCGGCAAACTGTCCGCCGAACGTTGGCAGTACAATTTCGGCCCCCAATCCCGGCGTTTCTCCCGCGTGACTGAAGTCGGCTCCATAAATGGTGTTCCGGTCGTCGTTCACGGATACATATCCCCACAACGGGCCCCACAATCCGGCGCCCGATAGCGCCATGATGTATTTGATTTGTCCGTCTATACGGGCTACGAATACCGGATATGTATGCTGTTCGAAGGCTTCTACTACATCCAGGGCGAAAGCGTTGCCTTCTGTTTTTATGCCTTCCTCGTCTACAAGGAAAGCGTCTTCTATCAATTCGTTGAATTTGGCTTTTGCTTCATTGGCCGGAACCTGTACCTTGATGGAACGCAGTATCTGCCGGCGTTTGTCGTTTTCTTCGTTTTCCTTCTGGAAACTCTTTAACGACTGCGAGGTAAATGCCAACACAACAGCTACAAGCACCACCATGACGGAAGCATATAGTATCGTGTATATATTACTGTCTCTATTCATAATTTTTACCTTCATGTTTTAAGATTATTTGACGAGGGACCTTTTCAGTCGGCGTTTTATATTGCTTTCTACCACGTAATAGTCTATCAGCGGAGCGAATATGTTCATCAGCAGGATGGCGAGCATCATTCCTTCGGGATAGCCCGGATTCAGGGTGCGGATAACGATGGCCATTACGCCAATCAGGAATCCGAAGATATATTTGCCGGTTTCCGTGCGGGCTGACGTAACAGGGTCGGTTGCCATAAAAACGGCTCCGAAAGCAAAACCTCCCAGAAGGATATGATCGAGAGGCGATATGCTCATCGCTACTGTCGTTCCTATCAGATTAAAGAGGGCTGCCGTGAAAGCGCCTCCTGCAAATACGGCGAGCATCGTTTTCCAACTTGCCACGCCACTGAGGAGCAGAATGGCCGCCCCAAGCAAGATGGCAAGCGTTGAGGTCTCGCCAATCGAGCCGGGAATTAATCCTACAAACATATCCCAGCTACTAAGAGGATGACCCAATGCGTCCGTCGCCTGAAACGAACCGGCCAGCTCGTTCGGCGCTATGTTGATTTGCCCCAGCGGAGTCGCTCCCGAAAAACCGTCCACCGTCGCGCCTTCGCCGATGCCGAACGTACTGCCGGTGCGGACAAAGACTTGATCGCCCGACATGGCCGAAGGATAAGCAAAGAACAGGAAAGCGCGGGTTATCAACGCTACATTAAATATATTGTAGCCCGTTCCGCCAAATACTTCCTTGGCAAAAATAACGGCAAACGCCGTTGCTACGGCTATCATCCACAGGGGAGTGTCTACCGGAACAATCAACGGTATCAATATGCCGGATACTAAAAAACCTTCCTGTATCTCTTCCTTTTTCCACTGAGCAACGGTAAACTCTATACCCAATCCTACGATATAGGAAACAGCCACGACAGGCAATACCGCCAAAAATCCGTAAATGAACGTTGTCCAAAAGCCGGGGTTGGCGCCTATGGCTATGTAATGCTGATAACCGGTATTATACATGCCGAAAAGCAGGGCGGGTACCAAAGCGAGGATGACGGCCGTCATGGTTCGTTTGGCATCGATGCTGTCGTGGATATGTACGCCCGATTTTGAGGTTTCGTTCGACACGAACAGAAAAGTCTCCATCCCCTCGAACAGAGAACGCAACATCGACAGTTTTCCTCCTTCCTCAAAGTGGGGTTTAATCTTGTTCAGATAATTCCTTAACGCTTTCAATGTAATTCGTTTTATTGGTTATTAATTCATTTCCTTGTGCAAAAGATTCAACCCTTTGCGCACAATCTGTTGTATTTCAATTTTCGACGTATCTACAAATTCGCACAAGGCAAAGTCTTCGGGAGCTACTTCGTATATGCCCAGGTTCTCCATCTTGTCGATGTCGAAAGCGATAATGGCTTTGAGCAGGAACTCCGGGTAAATATCCATAGGAAAAACCTTGTCGTATTCGTTCGACATAATCATGGCGCGTTTCCCTCCCCGGATGCGGGCGTCTATTACGTATTCTTTCTTTTTGCCGAGCAGCCAGGCGGGAAAGGTTCTGCTTACGCTGAATTTACCGATGCCCGGCATAGCCCAGCCAAAGAACTCGTGCGTTTGGTCGCCTTCGGGGATAACGGTAATTTGATTGTCCGAAGCATAGAGATAATCGTCCGGGCTTACTTTCTTGCCCGTCAATACATTGCCGCTGATGATGCGCACGGACGCTTTTCCTTCCGGCAATGTCCCTTCCACCAGGCTTCGTATCGTGCAGCCGTCGATGGCAGATATATATCCCCTCCGGGCGGTTTCCGAACCGGTTAGCGCCACCAGGCGGCTGAAGTCTGCAATGCCCTTGCGAAACAGGCGGCCGGCAATGATTACGTCGTCCGGACGGATAGTCCACACGATTTCGCCTTTGTTGATGGGTTTCGTATGATTTATCAATACGCTCACATTCCCCGCGGGATGCGGGCCTTCTACTTCTATCATTTCTACGCCGCTCCATTTCCGGGGCGAACCTTTCTTGATGCCCACATACACGTGGCCGGGGGTGAGCTTGGCCAAAGCGTTTAGCCCTGTCTGAAAATCGGCTTCCCGATTCTTTACAATAAACCCGAAATCCGGCGACAGCGGCGCCGTGTACGTCGTGGAAATAAAAATATCCCGCGGCGTATCGGCCGGAGATGCTACGATGTCGTACGGACGCTGCGTGATAAAAGGCCATATACCGGCCTCTAAGAGCGCCTCTTTTATCTCTTCCGCCTCCAAAACCGAAGGGTCCTTGACGCCGAATGTTTCATATTCGATGCCTTCGTGGGGCGTGACCACAATGCGGAGTACTTTCCGTTTTTCGCCGCGATGAACGGCGGTTACTTCACCGCTTACGGGCGAAACAAATTTTAT
Organism: Tannerellaceae bacterium; assembly: GCA_031284375.1. GTDB lineage: Bacteria > Bacteroidota > Bacteroidia > Bacteroidales > Tannerellaceae > DFXE01. The sequence goes on from JAISZY010000148.1 coordinate 8,421, forward strand.
TTCCGGACGATTCTTATCGGTCATTAAGACGGAACCGGCTTTGATTTTCTCGCCCGTTTTTACAACAACTTTCGGAACAATCCCCTGGAAACTGTCCGGAACCACGGCGTAGCTATCGCTCCTTGACGTGGTTGTTAATAATACTTCGGGAGCTTTTCCTTTCAAATGAATGTCCAAACCTTTTTTTACCTTGATCACATTTACCATGATACAACTATGATTGTTTTTAGTAATTTTAGCGCAAAAATAAGCATTATTTTGATGCTCGAAAATGCTCAACGAAAATATTAAAGAAATAATTCCATAATGATGAACGTACCGAATACAGGCAGATTCTTCTGCTTTTTCTTGTGGCCCGGCCTTTGCGCTATGGCTCAACCGGCTCAGACGGAAATAAATACGTCGACGATACACACGCTGCATGTGAGCCTTGCCGGACAACCGTCGGCGGCGCCCGTGATTGAACTGCACGGCGACAAACAGGTGGAAATACACTTCGATGCCTTGGATCAGAACGCCTATCGTTTTGCCTATTCCATCGAACATTGTGATGCCGATTGGAACCCGTCGCCGCTCATCCCCGTAGAATATCTGAATGGTTTCACGGGCTTGACGATAAACGATTTTGCCAATTCCATCGCCACCACCACTTCGTATACCAACTACCGGCTGCTTCTGCCCAACGACGAGGTGCAACCGAAGCTGTCGGGCAATTATGCCGTGAGGATATACCGCGAAAACGAGCCGAACAAAGTCCTCCTCACCGCCTGCTTCTCGGTGGCGGAACCCTTGGTGGGCATTTCGGCCGAAATAACCGGCAATACCTTGACCGATTTTAACCAAGCGCATCAGCAGGTAAACATTGGCATTGATTACAAAAATCTGCCTCTTGTTCAGCCTCAAACGGATTTGAAAATCTTTGTCTATCAGAATCGGCGGCGCGATAATGCCGTAACCCACCTCCGGCCTACCACCATCCTCGCCCATCGCCTGATGTACGACCAAAACCGGGCGCTTATCTTCGAGGCCGGAAACGAATACCGCCGCATCGAATTTCTAAGCCATACCTACAATGGGATGGGGGTGGACAATATTCGTTTTTATAATCCCTTCTACCACGTGACCCTCTTGGCGGATCAGCCTCGCAGCCACCGTACTTACCAATACGACGAAGACCAAAACGGACGTTATCTGATTCGTTGCAGCCGTTGCAACGACCCCGATACGGAAGCCGACTACGCCATTGTACATTTTTCCCTTCGTAGCGACCCTCTGCCCGGAGGTTCGGTACACCTCCTGAGCGCCATATATAATAATGTATTGGACGAAAGAAGCCAACTCTATTACAACGCCGATGCCGGCGCTTACCAAAAGGACATTCTTTTGAAGCAAGGAAACTACAACTACCAATATCTTTTTGTGCCCGACAACAAATCCCGTGGCGAAACCGCTCCCTTGGAAGGCGATTATTATCAGACAGAGAACGAATACTCCATCTACGTATACTATCGTCCTTTCGGATCTCGTTACGACCGATTAGTAGGCATGGAAACCTTTTCGGCAAATCATTTTCCTCCTTCCTAACAACCGGAAAGGACTTCGGCAAATCATTTTCCTCCTTCCTGCCGACCGGAAAGGACTTCGGCAAATGATTTTCTTCAATCAGGCTGGCCTGAAAGCATTTCGGCAAATCATTTTCTCCAATCAGGCTGGCCGGAAAGCGTTTCGGCAAATGCGGAAGTCCTTTCAGGCCGTTAGGAAGACATTTCGGCAAATGCGGAAGTCCTTTCCTGCCGTTAGGACGGCATTTCGGCAAATCATTTTGTCCTTTCCGGATGTAAGGAAGATTCAAAGTGAAGCAAGGACGAACTATACAAAACCCTTATTTTTTGAAGCCCCCTTAGTAGCACACAGAAACGCTCCCCAAAACATCTTCCCTTATTCCCTTATTACGAGTGTATCAATAAGGGAATAAGGGAAGAATATCCCAATATATTCCCCCAGGCTACTAAGGGAGCTTTGGGAAAATAAGGGCTAAAGCCAAAGTCGTCTTTGCGAACAAAGTGAAGCAATCCAGTCACCCGCACCCTGGATTGCTTCACTTCGTTCGCAATGACGGGCTATTCCTGCCGTTAGGAAGGCATTTCGGCAAATGATTTCGTTAGGACGGCTCAAAGTGAAGCAATCCGGCCTTATTGTACTCGTCTTTGCGAACAAAGTGAAGCAATCCAGGATGGTGCACCTCGTCATTGCGAACAAAGTGAAGCAATCCAGGATAGCGTGGGGAACCGAATTGCTTCACTTTGTTCGCAATGACGGAACAGTTATTATCCGAATGGAAAACCCTTATTCCGATAAAGTTCCCTTAGTAGCACAAACAACCCAACACATTTTCGCCCTTATTCCCTTATTACGAGGCGTGACATTCATAAAATAAGGGAATAAGGGAAGAAGAATCAGAGAGGTTGCCGTGCTACTAAGGGAGCTTTTGGGAGATAAGGGTTTTTTCTGTGTGAATGATTTTGCAATGACGGGCTATTCCTGACGCAGAGAAAAACTCCATTCGGGCATTTATGATTATTTCCTATGTGGCTCCCGTTGCCATTTATTGAAAAAGCCGCATTGTGTTCATCTTTCATTAACATTCCCCTTGATTTTAGCAAGGTTATCTGATAAAAGGGCACCTATAAAAACCCCAAAATCAAGGCTTGCGACAGAGGCAAAAGCGGAGTTTACTAAAGTAAATGAGCATTTTGCCGACGGAGCGTAACGCAGAGTTTGGGGTTTTTAGAGGTGCCCAAAAGAAATAACCCGCCGGCAGTTCTTATGGGTTGCCAACGGGTGTTGTTATCTTTATTGCTACATTCCGCTGCAAATATATAACTATTTTTTTGAATCAGCTATGGATAACGGATAGAAGTAACTCCAGCCACACGAACAAACAGATAAGAATCAGGGCCGGCAGCATATTGATGATTTCTATCTTTTTTATCTTTAGCAAATGAAGGCTCAAACCTATCAGGATAATGCCTCCTACTACGGTGATTTCGGA
>JAISZY010000158.1 GCA_031284375.1 Tannerellaceae bacterium
GCTATTATTCCAAAATGATTTTTCAAAAATAAAAGCGTTTCTTGATAAATATGGATTAGATAGTGTTGATAGAGATGGTCGAAGTTTCTTGACCAATTCGATTGCAGAACATAAAAATACGTTTGCTAACAACTTAATAAAACTATGAGCGGATATTAATCAATTGGATAATGAAGGCTCTCCGCCATTATTTACTGCAATACGAGTAAAAAATATTGAAATGCTTAAAGAATTACTTAATAATTCAGCATTGGATAAAAATATTCAAAATAATTATGGAAAAAATGCAATTGCAATTGCACTACAAGCACACCCAAAGGATAATGAGTTAATGATTGCTCTTATCAATCAAGGTATAAACCCTTTTGCAGAAGATATAAAGGGAAATTCACCTTATTCTATAATGAAAAAATATGAATCCGGGGAAATAACTAAAGGTGGGAATAAGTTAAATATAGAGCCTGTCATTCAAGACGATAGAACTTGTTTTCAAAAAATTGAAGCAAAATTTTCAGTTACATTTTTTCTATTCCGAGAGCGAAAATGGCATTAAAACGCAGGTTTGGGCTACACTGATAGCGCATTTGTTACTGACCGTCCTGATGCGCAAATCAAAAACCCCAAAAGCGTTTTCGACCGTTGCTGCACTGATACGGATACATTTTATCTCTCATTTAGACCTGTATTGGGTAATTGAAAACAGCAGGCGGACGTATAACAAACGTACTGTAAGCCGGAATAATCCGGTATCTTCGGGGATTTCCACCACAGGCGCCGTGCTGTCCTTACAACCCCCACGTTTTTGCGCTTTAAGCGTAATTCAGCAGGAGTTCGTCTCCTTCGTGCATATCGACCGTTAAAATTCCGTTGATGATGGGCAGCGAAACAGGTTTTCCGTTCATCTTTATGTCTATTTGTACCGCATTTTCCGATATTTTGATTCGGTATATGTAGGCCTTGGGCGCATGGAGAGACATTTCCGTTAGCCTACCGTCTTTCCATGCGGCCGAGACTTCTCCGCCTCCGTACACTTTCAGGCCGTAGAAACTTCCGTCTCTCCAGGCCGAAGGTATCGCGGGAAGCAGTTCTATTTTGCCCGAACTGCATTGCAACAGCATCTCGGCTATGCCGGCGCAGGCTCCGAAATTTCCGTCAATCTGGAATGGCGGATGCGAACAGAACAGGTTCGGGTAGGTTCCGCCGCCTTCGCCGTTGTACTTGATTTCGCCGTAGGGGATGGCGGGAGTGAGCAGGTCGCACAATAGTTTGTAGGCATGTTCTCCGTCGTGAAGGCGCGCCCAGAAGTTTATCTTCCAAGCCATCGACCAGCCGGTACTTTTGTCTCCTCGCGCTTCCAACGATTTGCGAGCGGCTTCGGCCAAGGCCGGCGTATTCTCTACCGATATTTCATTTCCCGGATACAAACCGTAGAGGTGGGAGACATGCCGGTGATGAGGTTCGGCTTCTACAAAGGGTTCGAGCCATTCCATGATTCGCCCGTCTTCTCCAATGGTAGTGGGCATCAAACGGGCGCGTTTGGCCGCCAGTTCGTTGGCAAAAGCCGTATCGACGCCCAGGATAGAGGCGGCTTCGACGGTATTGGTAAACAGTTCGCGCACAATCTGGTTGTCCATCGTCGAACCGGCGCATACGTGAACAAGGGTATCGTTGAAGAGATACGCATTTTCGGGCGATGTGGTGGGCGCCGTTACCAGATAAAGGCTGCGCGGGTCTTCCACCAGCATATCTACAAAAAATAAAGCGGCGCCTTTCATTACGGGATACACATCTTTCAGATACTCTTTATCCTGCGTATAGAGATAATGAGTAAACAGATGTTCGCACAGCCATGCGGCCGAAGTATTGGTAGCTCCCCAAGAAGGATGTTCGCCCGGTGCGGTAAATTCCCAGGGATTCCCCAGAATATGCGTGACCCAACCACGGGCGTTGTAGTAAACTTTGGCCGTTTGTTCTCCGCTGGCTACCTGTTGTTTGGTCCATTCTATCAGGGGCAGATGAAGTTCGGAGAGATGGGTTACTTCGGCCGGCCAGAGATTCATTTGCAGATTGATGTTCAGATGATAATCTCCGTTCCAGGGGGTTCGTGTCGTACGGGCCCAAAGTCCTTGCAGATTGGGAGGAAGCAGTCCGGGACGGGTAGAAGAAATCAGCAGGTAACGGCCAAACTGAAAATAAAGCGCCGCCAGTCCGGGGTCGTTTTTATCTTTTTGAAAAGCATCCAAGCGGCGATCTATCGGCAGTTCGTCTTTTTCTGTTGTACCCAGATTCAGCCCTACTCTTCCGAACAGTTTGTTGTACGCCGCGATATGTTCTTCCCGCAGCGTTTGGATGTCTTTCCCTTCGGAGGCTTCCAATAGCGACAGCGCCTGGCTTTCTTCGTCTTGTCCGAAATAATTGGTGGCCATGCTTACCAGCAGGATTGCTTCGGACGCATTTTGTACGGAAACGGCGCTATCGGACGCCGACAAAGTTCCCCCTTGAGGCAGAACAACGCGCACACGAGCCGCATAACGCATCCCTTTTCCGTCGGTTCCGTTATTGAGTTGTCCCCTCATCATCAAATCCCGGCCGTGTGTTGGCACTTCATACCGTTCCCGCCCATTAAACCCGATGGAAAAGTTCAGTGCATTATCCGTATCGGCCGAGAGATGAATCACTCCGACGTCGCCGGCAAAAGAAGTAAACACCTCCCGGTTATATTGCGTAGCGCCTTTCCGGAAGGATACGTTTGCCGTGGCATTCGTCAGATTCAACTCCCGGCGATAGGCTGTAACCGAATCATGTTCCTGTCGCAAGTAAGTGTAATTTAAAATCAGATTACCCAGCAATTGAAAACTGCCGTAAGGCACATTGGCTCCATTGCCACGTCCGCTACCTTCGCCTTTGCAAACAAAGGTGGTATACATCAGTTCTTGCGCCGCGGCATTACGGCCTTCAAACAACCGCCTCCTTATATTATACAAAAAACGGTAAGCGTATGGATTATCGGCATCTTGTTTTCCTCCCGACCAGAGGGATATTTCGTTCAGCACAACAGATTCCTTTTCTATTCCGCCGTTGGGCATCATACCCAAACGGCCGTTTCCTAACGGAAGCGTTTCTTCCCATATCTTTGCGGGAGCTTCAAAATGATACGATAAGATGTGCTCTTTCTTCGTTTCAGGCAAAACGCATCCGCCCAGTAAAAACAATAAACATACAATGTAGCAGTTCGATTTCATAATGCAATAATAATAAGAATGAATACAATGATAATAGATTACAATAGAGATAATAGATTTATAATACAAGCCGTTCGTCAAAAACTTTGCATATCGCACAATCGCTTATAGTATCCATTCAATAGTAAAAGTTCTTCATGACGGCCTCGTTCCACAATCTGTCCTTCGTACATCACACAAATTTCGTCGGCATTCCGGATTGTCGATAAGCGATGTGCAATGACAATGGTGGTACGGTTTTTCATCAGATTTTCCAAAGCTTCCTGCACCAATCGTTCCGATTCGGTATCCAGCGCCGAGGTAGCTTCGTCGAGTATCAGGATAGGTGGATTTTTCAGAATCGCGCGGGCAATGCTGATACGCTGCCGTTGGCCGCCGGAAAGTTTCCCTCCTCTGTCGCCGATATTGGTCTGATAACCATTTTCCGTAGCCATGATAAAATCGTGGGCATTGGCGATACGGGCTGCATTTTCCACTTCCTCAGGGGTTGCATTGTTCACTCCGAAAGAGATATTATTGAAAAAAGTATCGTTAAACAGAATAGCCTCCTGGTTTACATTTCCCATCAGGGCATGCAGGTCATGGAGAGTTGTATTCCGTATGTCGATACCGTCTATCGTGATACCTCCTTTGTCTACATCATAAAAGCGTGGGAGCAAGTCTACAAGTGTGCTCTTCCCCGACCCCGACTGACCTACCAGCGCTATACTTTTCCCTTTGGGCAAGACTAAATTCACTCCTTTCAATACCCAATCGTTTTGATATTTAAACCACACATCCGAGTAAACAATCCGGTTGTTGAACATAACAGGTTCGGGTTTTTCCGGGTCTTTAATATGAATTTCCGCCATAAGTATTTTATCAATACGTATCATGGATGCCAATCCCTTCCGGATAGCGTATGTTGCTTTGGTAAGGTCTTTGGACGGATTGATGATGCTGTAAAATATCACTAAGTAATAAATAAAAGTAGAAGCGCTGATGGCGCTGTCTTCCTTCAGTATTAAACTCCCTCCGTACCATAGCACAATGGCGATGGTAAGCGTTCCGAGGAACTCGCTCATAGGTTGTGACATTTGTTGGCGACGATAAATACGGTTGGTAGTTCTCCGAAACATATCGTTGCTTTTTTCAAATCGCTGTTGAATTTTGTTTTCTGCATTAAATGCTTTTATGATTCTCAAGCCGCTCAAGGTTTCCTCTATCTGGCTCATTAAATATCCCCATTGTTCTTGCCCCGTCAGCGACTTCCGCTTGAGCGACTTTCCTACCTGTCCCATGATATATCCGGCAATAGGAAGAAGTACTAAAACAAAGAGCGTTAGCTGCCAACTAATCAGAATCATCCCCAGTAAATAAATGAAGATAAGAATCGGATTTTTGAACAACATATCGAGCGAATTCATAATAGAATTTTCTATCTCGTTTACGTCGCCCGACACACGCGCCAGAATATCCCCTTTCCGTTCTTCGGAGAAGAAGCCCAGAGGAAGCTCAATAATCTTGCGGTTTATCCGGTTCCGGATGTCGCGAACCACTCCCGTGCGTATGGGTATCATGGTAAAAAAGGCGAAATACATAGAGGTTACTTTCAAGAGTGTCATAACCACTAAAAAGACGCCCAATACGATTAATGAGAACGACCCTCCCCGTGTTTCTACAAGATTGGCCACAAAAGCAAAGAAATTATTCTTCAACAGTCCGGGCGCTTCTTTCCAAAAATCCCAGGAACCGGGTTCCCAAACCCAATCGACGTAGGTATATACCATATTATCCGTTTTAAATAGTATATTTAATATAGGTATAATCAAGGCAAAAGAAAAGAGATTTAATATAGCGGATAAAATAGTGAAAAAGATATTTAATACTAAATAATTCTTATACGGAGGGATAAAACGCCTGAGTATGTGGAGAAAATCGTTCATGCAGTTTGAAGTTAATTAGGGGCGCAAGTTAATTCTTTTTCCTTTATCTTTGCGCATTATTTGAAAAATGAAACAAAACACATCCTCTCAAATCCCTCAAATCAGCGAAACAACCTTTCGCATTCTGATTGCTTTAAGTGTTGCTCACTGTATGAACGATACGTTACAGTCTGTTATTTCGGCAGCTTACCCTATACTCAAAGATGATTTGACCTTAAGTTTCGGACAAATCGGGCTTATTACTTTGGTATATCAATCTGCTGCATCCGTGTTTCAGCCGCTGACCGGACTTTATTTCGATAAACATCCCTCGCCCTGGTCCTTACCCATTGGTATGGTATTTACGTTGGCTGGGTTATTATCGTTGGCTTTTGCCTCTACGTTACCTTGGGTATTGTTTTCGGTTTTTACGGTAGGTATCGGCTCCTCTACTTTCCATCCCGAAGCTTCGCGGCTTACTTCTTTAGCCTCCGGCGGGAAGAGAGGCCTTGCTCAATCGCTCTTTCAGGTGGGCGGGAATATGGGCGGCTCTTTAGGGCCTTTGTTGGTTGCTCTTTGGATAGCGCCTTACGGACGGCAGCATATTGCCGATTTTGCCTTGTTGGCCGGCATTGCCATTGGGGTTATGCTCCCGGTGAGTCGTTGGTATAAACATCGCTTATTGCTTCTCCGGCAAACAGACCGAGGGGTACGTAACCACGTTGTCCGTCCTTTACCTATGAGGCAAACTGTTTTATCCATCGTTATTTTACTCTTCCTGATTTTTTCCAAATATATTTATACGGCAAGTTTATCCAGCTTTTATACTTTTTATCTGATTGAGAAGTTCGGCGTTACCGTGCAACATTCTCAATTGTTACTTTTTGTATTTGCTATCTCCACGGCTATCGGGACACTGATAGGCGGGCCTATTGGCGACAAAATAGGACGTAAGTATGTAATATGGGGTTCCATCCTCGGTTCGGCGCCCTTTGCATTGCTGATGCCACACGCCAATTTGTTTTGGACGGTTGTTCTCACGTTTTGCGTCGGTCTTATCATTGCCTCTGCTTTTCCGGCTATCCTGGTATATGCTCAGGAACTGCTACCATATAAATTAGGCTTGATATCCGGACTGTTTTTCGGATTTGCTTTCGGTGTGGCCGGTATAGCCTCCGCCGTTTTGGGCAAGATGGCCGACCTCTACGGTATAGAAGCCATCTACAACGTATGCGCCTATATGCCCTTACTGGGATTTATCACCTGGTTTATGCCCGATTTAAAGAAGACGTAAAACTATCGCCAACTGTGCGAGCTGTAATGGACAATCTCCGGATAATCGAACAGTCCGGGAGAATCCTGTACTCCAGTGTGCGGGTTTGCATGAACTTTGGCTATTTCGCGAAATTCTTCAAAGATTTATTACATCCCGGTTAAAGACGCCGGTATCCGGCAATTTTATACCTTTGCTTACAATAAGAATACGAACACTAAATTTGAAAATCATGAAATTTCTCGAACGTTCATTCGACCCAACGAATCGGATATGGAAATATCTCCTGGTCTTTATTTGCGCGCTCTTTCTCTGGCCGCTAATCGGCTTCATCCCCTTGATCGTTGTTTCGCTGATTCCGTATCTGAACGAGAACGGCATCGCTAAGCTTCCTTTGGATGGCGCCGCAATGATTTCCGGCTCTCATCTGTCTAACAATATGTGGCTTTTCTTTCAACTGCTTTCTACGGCCATCGCTCTTTTCCTCACGGTTTGGTTGGTAAAGCTATTGCACCGAAGGAGTTTTGCGGAAGTAGTAAACGGAACGAAAAAGATACGTATCAAGCGTATCCTGACGGGAGCCGGCGTATGGTTTGCGCTGATGACAATCACGTATGCCGTAGATTTTGTTGTTTGCCGGGAAGATTATGTGCTGCAATTCAGTCTCCCGCATTTCCTCCCTCTACTGTTTATTTCTCTTCTTCTGATGCCTTTCCAAACCACAGGCGAAGAGTTTCTGTTCCGCGGATACCTCACGCAAGGCTGCGCCGCCCTCACCCGAAAACGCTGGGCAGCGGCGCTCATCCCTGCTTTGTGCTTCGGACTTATGCACGCCCCAAACCCCGAAGTGAGGGAGTTTGGGTTTTGGATTATGATGCCGCAGTATATTTATTTCGGACTCTTTTTCGGTTTGGTAGCCATTCTCGACGACGGTATCGAGTTGAGCATGGGGCTTCATGCGGCGAACAATATCTTTCTTTCGCTCTTCGCAACCCATCGCTCGTCGGCTCTGCAAACCGATGCCGTGCTGGAAGTAACCCATATCTATCCCCTTAAAGATACGTTGCTGCTTGTTCTTCTAAGTCTGATAGCCGGTCTTTACTTCGCTTGGAAATACAAATGGAACCTCCGGAATGTCCTGAAAGAACCTCTAAGAGATTCTTAACGAACAATAACCTTCCTTGTATATTATCCTACGGCTGTTCTCGTTTATACATTATGTATATTTGAACAAATCCAAAATACCTGAAACATTATGAAGATTGCATTATTGTTGAAAAGTAAGAAACAGCCCTATGTGAATCACGTAGATCAGGCTGTAGTGTTTAATGTTGAGAAGGACAAAGTCGTAGGCGTAGAAAACACAACATTGGAATCGAAAGATGTCACAGCGTTTACATCTTGGGTACAAAAGAAAAAGGTCAAGGAGATTTACTCTCCTTATGCAGACGATCGGCTTCGTTTGTTTTTCAGTAAACTGGGTATCAGCTTCAAAGCTTACGACGAACTGTCGGATAACAGATTATTCCAAACATTTATTTTTTAGGCTAAGGGGCAGCGATTCAGGGAGAAAAAAACAGATTGTCCCAAAATGGAAGAACTTGGATAAGGGACAAGTGATTCTGCCTGCCTGGAAAACCCGGCAGTAAAAAGGAGTTTCGAATGTCTGCTATTTCTGTTTTGTAAAAGTATAATAAGATTATTCGTGTCGGGCATGAATTCGGGAGCACGCCCATCTCCGTCACGGTTTTCAGGCCGTAAAGACACGTTATCAACCGGGCGCCGGCTTCGTGTCATTATGGGGTAGAGAAAGAAATACGTCCGTTGGTAGAGGAACAAAAATCATAAAGGCCTTCCATTTACCCCAGAGATTACAGATGGTTTCTTTGGGACGCCGTTTTAAAAGTTCGAAAACAGGATGGTGTATTTCTGATATTTGCTTGTTCTTTCTATCGCGTTTTTTCAACCTCAGAAAAAGTAAAAAAAACGCACAAACAATTCTACGGTGTTACGGGCATAAAATTAGCCGGAATTTTTTTATTTTTCCAATTCTTCCTACATACGTATTTTCAACGGATTACTTATGGCTTTTTTTTCTCCCTGAATCGCCGGCGGTTGCCCTGAAAATATTAACGCAATAGCAGTAGTTTCGAATTTGTTTTCTACTTTTGCCCCCCGAAGAGGAACTGTTAGCTCAGTTGGTTCAGAGCGCTGCCTTGACAGGGCAGAGGTCGCCGGTTCGAGCCCGGCACAGTTCACTCCTCCTCTCCCCTTCTTTTCGTCATCCTCCAATAACGGTTTCTA
>JAISZY010000084.1 GCA_031284375.1 Tannerellaceae bacterium
TATCTGTTTGATGGTTACGCTTATTTGAATGCTAATTATCCGCCGGAAATACATTCTCCTTATATATGTTATATACCCAAAGAGCAGTCAGGTGTTCTGGGGGTACATGCAGGTTCATCTGCTGTCCCGCCTCTTACGGGAAAAAGCATTCTGCCGCCATCGGAAATATCGGATTATTGGAAGCCGGGAAGTTCCGGCATCTATTCTCTTCCTTTATACCGGTATCACATCCATGATTCGATTATTAGTTTTCATCGCATGACACAGGAAGAACGGATAGCTGCTACAACACGGATTTTTTCAGCCCTTTATAATGAAGCAAGATGGTCGCGCGACAGACTCTACATACCATCAGTAATAGCAAGTTCACGTTTGAAACAAGACACTGTATTTGATGATCAGTATTATCTAGAAGAAGGACTTAAAGTAGAACCTGATGTTCAGATGATTTTTCTTCAAAGATATGTGGTGAGCTACAAATATCTGATAGGACGCGATACATTATCTTGGTATAATAAAAGAGGTATTGGCAAAAACTATTTGGCCAATATCCCCATGTTCTATCTACCGTTGGACACCAATGTGTATTATAAAAAGAATATGCGGAAATATCTTGTAAAAAAAAGATTGGGATTTCTCCCGTCGTATGATAGGCCCGAATACAACCATCTGGCCGATTACCGCCACGAAATAGACACTGCCCTTTTAGCGCTCCCCATACGTATTTTTCAGGAAAAGTATATGCAAACCAAGGAGCTTTACTGCCTGGACGAGGTGAGTGTGCATATAAACAGGTATGAAGAATAGAGTATGAAGAAGGCTGCTATAATAATATCCGTATTTCTTTTCCTTTTGGCAGCATCTTGCCGTCCGCCAACGGTTCTTATTTATGATGGTATGGTGCATGAGGATTTGTCGGTATGGGAAGAAATAACGCATTCGATTTTTCGCTATCAAAAAGAAGATACTTTACAGTATCTGTTTGATGGTTACGCTTATTTGAATGCGGATTATCCGGTAGAAATACATTCTCCTTATATTATGTTATATACCCAAAGAGCAGTCAGGTGTTCTGGGGGTACATGCAGGTGCATCTATTATCCCGCCTCTTACGGGAAAAAGCATTCTGCCGCTATCGGAAATGCCGGATGATTGGAAGCCGGGAAGTTTCGGTGTCTATTCTCTTTCTTTATACCGGTATCACATCCATGATTCGATTATTAGTTTTCATCGCATGACACAGGAAGAACGGATAGCTGATACAACACGGATTTTTTCAGCCCTTTATACTAAAGCAAGATGGGCGCGCGACAGACTCTACATGCCACCAATGACAATAAGTTCACGTTTGAGAGACACTGGATATGATGATCAGTATTATCAAAAGTATCCACTCTTAAAAAGAGAAATTGAAGTGGAGCCTGATGTTCAGATGATTTTTCTTCAATTATATAAGGTGAGCTACAAATATCTGATCGGAAGAGATACATTATCTGGGTATAATACAGGGTATTATTGCAAAAACCATTTGCCCAATATCCCCATGTTCTATCTACCGTTGGACACCAATGTGTATTATAAAAAGAATATGCGGAAATACCTGGTAAAAAAAAGATTGGGATTTTGCCCGTCGTTTGATAGGCCCGAATACAACCATCTGGCCGATTACCGCCACGAAATAGATACCGCCCTTTTAGCGCTTCCCGTACGTATTTTTCAGGAAAAGTATCTACAAACCAAGGAGCTTTACTGTCTGGACGAAGTGAGTGTGCATATCGGGCGCTTGGGAGGAAGTACAACATACCCCAGTCCTTCCGGGGAAAAGAAAGGTGAAATATAATGTAGGCTAAGTCCTGGATTATGATTACTTTTGCAGCCACGAACAAATGAATATACATATATTTTAAACGAAACCTCGATTATGTTGATTAAGTCTTACGCCGCTGCCGTACAAGGTATCTCAGCCATTATAGTAACGATAGAAGTGGATTGTACAAAAGGGATCCAGTTTTTCTTGGTGGGCTTGCCCGACGTTGCCGTGCGGGAAAGTCACGAACGTATTATATCGGCCCTGAAAACAAGTGGGTACAAGTTCCCGCGACATCGTATCGTTGTCAATATGGCGCCTGCCGACATCCGTAAGGAAGGCTCGTCGTACGATTTGCCGTTGGCTATCGGCATCATGGCGGCAGCCGAACAGATAGCTTCCACCCTCCTCAGCTCGTTTGTAATCATGGGCGAACTTTCCTTAGACGGTAGTCTCCTGCCGGTGAGAGGCGCGCTCTCCATCGCCTTGCAGGCGCGGGAAGAGGGCTTCAAAGGTTTGATTCTGCCTAAACAGAATGTCCGCGAGGCGGCGGTGGTAGACGGAATCGACGTCTATGGAATGGAGAATATCAAAGAAGTGATAGAATTTATGGACGGAAAACGCCGGGCGGAGCCTACTACGGTAGATACTACGGCCGAGTTCTACGCACGTCAGGAGATTTTTGAATACGATTTCTCGGATGTACGCGGACAGGAGAATGTGAAACGCGCCTTGGAGGTGGCCGCTGCCGGCGGACATAACTTGCTGATGGTAGGCCCTCCGGGAAGCGGAAAATCCATGCTCGCCAAACGATTGCCTTCCATACTGCCTCCTTTGTCTATCCAGGAGTCGCTCGAAACAACCAAGATTCATTCCGTGGCGGGGAAAATCGGCAAGGGTACTTCGCTGATGGCGCAACGTCCTTTTCGCGCCCCGCATCATACCATTTCGAACGTGGCGATGGTAGGGGGCGGTTCTTTTCCGCAGCCCGGCGAAATCAGCCTGGCGCATAATGGCGTATTGTTTCTCGACGAACTGCCGGAGTTCAACCGCAATGTGTTGGAAGTGATGCGCCAGCCGCTGGAAGACCGGCGGATAACCATCTCGCGCGCTCGCTCTTCCGTAGATTACCCTGCCGGCTTTATGCTGATTAGTTCTATGAATCCTTGCCCTTGCGGGTATTATAATCATCCCGAACGACCTTGTTTGTGTCCTTCCGGAGCAGTGCAGAAATACATGAACCGCATTTCCGGGCCTTTGCTCGACCGTATAGACATACAGGTGGAAATCGTTCCCGTACCTTTCGAGAAAATATCCGAGCGTGCTCCTTCCGAATCCAGCGAGGAGGTTCGCAAGCGGGTGATGAAGGCAAGAGCCATCCAGGCAGCCCGTTTTAAAGACTCGAACGGTATTTATTGTAATGCGCAAATGACTACCCGGCAACTGTATTCGTACGTAACACCCAACCCGGCCGGCATGGCCCGGCTTCAAACGGCTATGCAACGCCTTCATCTCTCGGCACGGGCTTACGACCGTATCCTGAAGGTGTCTCGCACCATAGCCGACCTGGAAGGCGCCGAACAAGTAGCTCCACACCATCTGGCCGAGGCCATCAATTACCGTAACCTCGACCGCGAAGGCTGGGGTGCATAAGTCCTCCCGCTTATTCGAACCTTATTTGCACCATTGTCCCTTTTTCCGCCGCATATTGCAACTCGTAGGGGCTAAGCCGTACTTCGCCGTTTACTAATTCCGGAAGATTGAAAGAATAAAGCAAGTAATCGTAGGCATCCGGATTCTTCTGCGGAAGCAGGAAGGGTTTCGACGCTTGCCCCAGCGTGTCGATATGAGCAAAATAAGGAAGGGTGTACAGCCCGTTTTCCCGGCGACTGCTGATTACCGCCCACCTGCTGTTTCGGCTCCAGGAATGATAGCTCTCCGTGTCGTCGCTGTTCAGGGGCGACACGTCGGCAGGACGGTTCCCGTCCCGGAGGTGTAGCATCCGTATTTCGGCGTCTTTGTGCCAGATGGGAAATTGTCCGTAGGCGGTTTCGGTGTACATCAGGAAACGCCCGTCGGGCGAGAGGCGGGGAAAGGAGGCGCTATGGGTATCGGCGTGCACAAGGGTGTCGATTGTTGTTCCGATGCATCCTTGCGTAGCGTCGAAAGGCCTTCGGTAGATGCCGTAACGGATTCGATCGTAAGCTTCCGGCATCGGCGCGGTATCGGCAGAGCAGTAGTAAAGCCATTGGCCGTCGGGCGAGAATGCGGGGAATGTCTCGTAGGCGTCTTTCGTAAGCAGGGAAGCGGCCGAGAGGATGGCTTGCCGGTTTACGTCGTACACTACCACATCCGATTCCAGGTCGAAGACTTCCATCTTTTTCTCCTTCACGGAATGGAAGAATTGTTTGATGTCGTTCACCGAAGCGGCGATATAACGCCCCGACGGATGCCAGTAGGGGTAGGTAAGGTGACTGATGGTGTGGTCCGTTCGGGTGTTCAGCTTTTGTATCTGTCCGTTTGAGGCGATATACGTCGCCCCGTATGCGGCGCGCATGTGGAGCATCATCTGTTGCGGGTCGCCATTGCAAAAGCTATGACAATTGATGCAGTTATACCCCGTCAGGTCGTTTTGGATGATGGGTTTTTCGTCAAAACTCTCCAGATGGCGTTGGTAGATGCCTACGATGTGCCATTTCTCGTACCCCGGTTCTATCAGGCGGTAGACCAAATGGCTGTCTATGGAATCGTTACTCACATGGATGGGAAAGGGTTGCCAGGCGATGCGCTGTTCGTTTTCCGTCCGGGTGGCGGCGATGTGCACCGTTAGCGAGCGTCCCCGGTTGGCGCTTAGTAATTTCTTCCAAGCCTTGGGTTTGAACTGCACCTGCTTATTCCCTTTGTAGCGTAGCGTTTGCCCGTCGTCTCCGGCGATGGTCACGGATACGTTTTTCACATCGCTTTCGATGCGGAAGTTCAGCGGGGCGATGTTTACGGGGATGGTTACGTCCGTATAGTCGGGGAAGATTGCCGGCCGTTGGTTGTTGGTCTCTATTGTTCCGCTGGGTTTATCCGTGCAAGACAGTACCAGAACGAGGAGGGAGAGCGGGGATAGTTTGAAAAATGTTCTCATAAAGCAGGTTTCTTGGGAGGTTGAACAAATTGGGCGTAATAATAATACGTGTTGCCGTATTGGCGCTGCAACAGGGTGGGAGAGAGGCTTCCCGCCTGCCGGAGATATCCCTGGTAACGTTGGTACACCGTGGGGTCGATAGGGTAGGAACGGAACGCTTCGGGATTGTTTTCCACTATCGTGTAATAAATACAAATGGCTTCCTGATACAGCGCCGGAAGCTTTTCGCCTTTCTCCTTTCGTTTCTCCATGTAGTGCATAAAGGCCTTCAGTTCTTTATGGAGAAGGAGGTAGCCCATCCCGTATTCGAAAGCCGTTTCATTGTCGGGGTGGTCGTCTATCAGAAAAGCCAGTGCGCTGGGGTACGACTTGGTAAGGTCGTAAGGATTGTCGGTGATGGGGTTTAATCTTCGTCGCTCGGCAATCCAACCGGTCTTAGACGATGTTTCAGCCTCAAGACAGGGGCGCAGTTTCTTCATTTCCGCCTTGTAAAAAGCGCTTTTCTCTAATATCCGGATGTATTTCCCGGCCGCTTTATATTCTTCGTTCACAAGATAGGTTTCTACCAAACGTTGCATTAGCCGGGGCTGTACGTTTCGTTCCGAACTCAGTACGCCTACAAAGGCGAAACGTTGGGCCGAATTGGTGTGATGCAGCAGCCAGGACACTTCGGCCGCCTCGATTAGTCCTAAGCGTGTCTTAGGGTCGTGCGGGATAAATCCTTCTTCTCCTATCTGCGGAAGCTGCAATAAGGCTTCGTTGAATGTGCCGGTATGGGCATGTGCCAGATTGGCGTAAATGAGGGCGTCTTTGTCTCGTATGGGGTGTTTGGACGCATGTTTTACAATCGCTTCCCACGCTCCCTGACGGGCTAACCAATCGTAATGGTAGGCTTGCTCAAGGGGATGCCGGCCGTAAACAAGGGCAAGGACAACAATGAGGAGTAAAAGCGAGGCGGACAGGGCTTGCCTTGTTCGTTCCCTAAATAAAAGCTTGCGACGGAGAAGTCCGTATATCACCCCGGCCACGAGCGGGAAAGAGCAGCATATATACCGGAAAGATGCCGGAAGGGGATATTCCGGATGAAACAAGTGCTTGCCGAGAAACGCTTCGCGCAAGGGAACAATGTACAGCGTCCGTATGGCCGGGAGCGGCAAAATGCACGACCAGAGCAACAAACACAAGGCTATCCCTTTCTCTCTTTTCCCGCTGTGCCCCCATGCGTATAGCGCCATCCCCGCAGCGGCCGGCAAATGGCTGGGAGCGGCCAAGGGGTAGAGTATCGTAAGGAGAAGAAAGCCGGAGAGATGCCGCACCCAGGGTTTCCGGATGGAGGCATACGCGCAGGCGGCCAGCAATCCTTCCGTAATGGCCAGAATAAGGGCAGGGGATTCTACCGGATATAACCAGAAAAGAAAGGCGGGGCAAAGCGTAAGAAGCGGAGCCGTAAGCGCGGGCGTCCGGTAGCTACGCTTCAGCAACGTGGCGAAAAGGACGCTCATCAGCGTAAGCAAAGAGGCTAAGCAGAAGGAGGATACATACGGCAGTAGAAAGAATTGCGTAACGAAAGCGGTCAGATACGCATTGAATCCCCCCGGTTGCTTCCATAATCCTGCAAAGTATTCTTCCGTGTACAGAAACAGGCTGTATTGTTCCATAAAGCGGTACCAATACCGGTAATTCCATTCGAAGAAGAGAAAACTACCGAGAAAGAAAATGCCCCATAGGAGACAAGGATAGGAGAAGAAACGTTTCATACATTATTGTTTCCGGCAAATGTACATAAAACGCTCCGTTTAAGTGCAGGACAGGCATATTTCGGGGGAAAAATCCGGCGTGTACACCGGCAAAATTTCCTGTCCACACCGGCAAAATTTTCTGTGCACAGAAAATAAATTTCCTGTGGGGAGAAAATAATTTTTCTGTGGGGAGAAAATTTATTTTCTGTGCACAGAAAATTTATCGGGTGTACACACCGGAAAAACGTGCGTTCGCCCCGGCAAAAATGTTTTTCGATATTCAAGAAAAATTACCATCTAATGGCTACCTTTGTGGCAATAGCAATCATATGAGAATTGTAACATTTAGAAAGATACAGGAATACACAAAGCTTCACCCCGACTCGGATACTCCTTTAAGATTAGGGATTGTTCTACTATATAAAAACACAAAATTATGATTAAGACAGAAAAGCAGTATAAAGCTACTTGCGCAAGAATTGAGGAATTGCTCCAAATAGTGGGAAATGATACTCCAAACGACAGTAAGGACTTTATCGAATTGGATTTACTTTCGGATTTGGTTGCCGATTACGAAGAAGCAAACTGTCCGGTGAAAGAACCGGAGTTGGCAGAAGTCATTAAACTTCGTATGTATGAAATGGGAATCAATCAAACAAAGTTGTCGGAAATGCTTGGCGTAAGTCCGTCGAGGGTCAGCGCATATTTAACAGGGAAAAGCGAACCTACTTTGCCTATTGCCCGAAACATCTGCCGGAAACTGTCTATTAGCGCTTCGGTGGTTTTGGGTGTTTAGCGCTTTTAAATCAAAATGATAAAATAATGAAACTGAAACATTACTGTATTTTACTTTCAAGCATGGTATGTCCTTTTACCGTCTTCGCTCACGAGATAGCCCCGAAAGAAGAAAATACCATCCGGATTATGAGTTATAATGTCCATAACTTCGTGGGAATGGATGGACAAAGGGATTACCGGCGGATAGC
>JAISZY010000033.1 GCA_031284375.1 Tannerellaceae bacterium
CGCCCATATCTGTTTTATCACATTAAACTTCATTCCCAAAAAGCAACGGGAAGAAATGCTGCAATACTTCTACGAATGGAGCGACGTTACTCCCGGTAATTTTGTTGATTTGCTGACCAACGTGTTGGAATCGGTCTATGACCACCATAACATCCGTGCCGGCATGGAACGGGTAAATACGCTCCTGTCCATGCTTTCATCGCTGTTACTGAAGTTAAGTTCGCTGGAATACATCGGGCAGCACAGGGAAAACGTAGTAGTCGCCGTACAGAATCCGAAAGAGGAGAAGGTTGCCCCCCAGTCGGGCTGGACAATTCTGGATTAAAATACCGGCAGGGCAATGGGAAATACAAATTTCAGGAATTTACTGGATTTTGAGGGACTGGACAGGCAAGCCAACACGCAGGATTCGGATTTTAAGGCGGAAGTTATCGCGGCTAACCTGATTGAAAAAGGATACGACTCCTCGAAAATCCTCCTGGTACGGGAAGGAGCAGGCAGGCGCGGATTTGCGAAGGATATCGAGGAAATAAGCCTGCAATTTTCCGAGCATGACCTGTCAGACTACCTGCATATTAAAACGAACAGGGAGGGGATATATGACATTCTTCCCGAAGGCGTCTTCCACCGGACTGTTAACAGGAGATTGAATAAGGACAAAGAGGACATGCTGGACGAAATCCGTATTCACCGGGAGGAAGAATTTTTCGCCCGCAAATTCTTCCGACTCTTTGAAATCGAATTGGACAATCTACTGATAGAGATGACTCTGTTTGAAACGGAGTTCGACAAGCGGATCACTCATCCCAACTATGTAAACGTTTTCCTTCCCTGCTGGCAGGTTCTCCAACTTCTGGAACGCGAACAGGCGGTCATCTTTCTATATATCATCCCGATTATACACAGGATACGGAACAGTTACCGTGAAATTGAAGAATCGCTTTCCTTGATTCTTGAAGTTCCGGTGCATCTTGAGAATGTTATACTTGAAAAAAAGGATGCCGGCGGTTTTTTTGAATCCGAACTCGGCAAAAGCAGGCTCGGAGTTGATTTTATCCCTGGAAATACGTTCAATGACGGTCAGTATGACATAAAAATGCGAATCGGCGCTATGTCGGCATTGAGGATGAAGGCATTCCTGAAAGACGGAACGTCAGACCGGATACTCTCCCACCTCTGCCGCTTGTTTCTCCCCGGCAACGTCTTTGTTGTCAGGGAATACATTATTGATCCCCGTGATTCCGCATTTATCCTGTCCACAGACCGGATAGAAACTTATCTGGGAATCAACTCGTTTGTTTAAATGCTTATTCCCGTATCCGTTACATGATACCGGGGATTATGTTTTAATGCTATGTATGTCTTCCTGGTGGAATCGTCAGTATCCCTGTATATCTCGAAATCAGGCAAGTTCAGCTTCGTGTTTAATATTTTTGCCTTAAAAAGATTCAGATCGCCAACCTTTACACGCAGACAATCCTTTTCACGCTGGGTTAATCCTATCAAATTCATGATGATATATTTTTAATTGTGAATATTGGTATGAAGAGGGAGCAATCATTCGGGTAGTTTGAAAGCAATCCGTATCACGATACCGACGCCGACCGGATTTGTCCGGCGGATGAAACGCACGGTGTTACCGTTTTGCGGCGTATATTGGGCATCTAACACACTGTTGAAAACAAAATCTGCCGGCTTTTGGGGGTTGTAAGCAAGGAAGGGCTTTCCTGACTCCCGGTTGATGCTGTTCAGTCCGTATTCCGCAAATAAACCGCCATACACGGAAAACTGGTCGGCAATATCCCATTTCATGCCTGCTTCGACAAAAAGGCTGAAAATAGATTTTAATGGCAACTCCGACACCTGTTTTCCTCCTGTGAAAGTTCCCAACCCATGACTTGCAGGGGATTCCAGCAGCACGTTATAGGCAGGGTAGTAAGCGGAAGTGGTAAAGGTCGAGTTGGAAGTCCTGTATTTGGAATAAAACGGGAAACTAGCCTTTCCTCCGGCGGCGAAATAAGTCAGGTAGCTATCGCTAAACAGGGGATATTGCCACCTGAATGCAAGAGGAAAGGTGAGACTGGCGGCGGTTTGCAGTTCCGTGTAACCGGAAATAGAGGAACGGAACTCGAAATCATCTTCCCCGTCGCCGGTAAAATAATGGTCGGAAACCTGGTCTATGGAAGACTGCCACCGATGAAACGTCAACCCGATACCCGTACTTATCCCTACAATATCATTGAAAAAATAATTGTAACCGAGCGCTATTTCCCCGTTCGGTTTGAGATTGTCCAATGACGGTTTCAAGGTGGACACTCCCAATGAAGCGCCAAAGGTAAACTCGTGTGTTTCCTGTTCCCGTTGCGCCCGAATTGAGGAGGAAACAGCCAAGCCCGTAAAAAGCAGTATCAAAAATCGTGTTTTCATTCGTGTCGTTTTTTTTAAAATCTTTTGGTAAGACACCGGTTATTTCACGTAAACGGTGAATGCTTCTCTACCTTTCTTGCCGGATACGAGTAGCAGGTAATACCCGCTGTTTGCCCGTGTTACGCGGAATGTTCCGGATGAGACTTTAAAACTGCCGGTTTGAATAATCCGTCCGGCAAAATCAATTAGTTGCACATGCACGTCTTCTCCCATGTCCGTGAAACCTGTTTCCACGGTCAATACCTCACCCCCGCGGATGGGATTCGGGTAAACCTTTGTCTTGGCCTCCTGACGGGCGACCGGGGTCAGCGGACAACTGTAAACTGTGTCTCCCGAAACGGTAACAAACCGGACATGATAGGCGGCCGTGAAGTCAAGTACTCCACCGGCATCCTCTCCCGAATAATACTGCCCGGTAGCTCCCGGAATCGCCTGTTTGTTTTTGTACCACTGATAACCGTTTTCCATGTATTTGTTGCCAAAATTATTTACAAGCAGTACACTGTTCCATTTTTGGACAATGACAAGCGAGGGATCTTCGCACGGGCCAACGCTAACCGATATTACACGGGATAACACGTTTCCGTAATTATCCCGGAAGTCAAACAGGATAGACGTTGTCCCCAGCCCGTCGGGGATTATCACGACCGTACTGTCGTCCGGTTGCTCCACCTTCACGATATTTTCGTCTAAGGAAGTAACAAGAAAGGAAAACTCATCCCCGTTCACTATGCGGAATAAATCCCGAATGTTGTATGTAACGCTTCCCTTCACGATAGAATATACAAATTGGTTCGGATCGAAAAGCTCCTCTAAAACAATCACATGGACGGGGATATTCAAAACACGGCTTTCGCCGTGTTCGTCCGTAATCCGGAATTTGACGCTGTAATTCCCCGCATCTCCCGCTTGGGGGGAAACGGTTAATGTCAGCAGCGAATCGGAAAGCGCATGATGCACAACCTTGGCGCCTTCAAGCGGTTCCACTGTAAAAGAATCGTCTTCATTATCGTACAGTTTGATTTCGTACTGCTGCACGGAATTTTCGGGGACATATATTGCGGAAGGAGCTTGCAGGAAAAACGGGGCTTCATTGACGTGCAACGTTACCGGAATGCTTACCCTTGTCAGGCAACTGTCGCCGGCCGTCAGGATGACTTCCGCCTTCCGTTCGCCTTTCAACTGTGCCGACCCTTCGTACATTATGTATAAAGAGGAAATCCGGCCTGCCCCAACAGTACCGGACGAAGCGGAACTTATCCGCAGCCACGCGATATTTTCACGTTCCGTTTCTGTTACGCTCATTAGCCATGCGCAGCGGGAGAAACCTTCCATTTGCTGCAAATCCAGCCAGCCGGTTCCCGATTTCAGCAGGTACCTGCCGGGAACTGATTCCACCGACGGGTTCATTGCACATCCTTGAGGCCTTTTTTGACGCACGGGATAAGTAACGATTACGTAAAAATCTTCACCCGGATAAACAGCCGCCGGTTTCGACAGAGGGATAGAATACATCTTTCCGTTTACCTCCTCCGGACGAACGGAAAAATCCAAAGAGCCGGTAGCCAACGGAACGGCATCGTTGATGGAAGCCCCTCCCGCTCTTATTTCAACGTGTATCACTCCCTCCGACGATATATCTCCGGTAAACCATGTACCGACAGATGAGGCTTTGAAGCCGGCAGCGCCTGCCCTGTATTTTGTCGCGAACGTTTGCGGTTTTGAACTATTCTCCCCAAATGCGTATCCCAGAAGTGTCTCGTATTGCAGGAACTGCGTGGGCGAGGCGGCCGATCCGGATGGCTTGTTGACTCCCGAACCGGATTCATTGTCCTGTTCCGATAAGCCTTCCCAGTCCGAAAGCGACCGTATAAAGCGAAGAGACGCATTATAGCTTACCGACAACTTTCCGCCACTGTTGTCTATCCTGATTTCCCTTGTCGGCCGGGAATTGAATTTATCCATGTAAACATACACCGACGCGGGGGTGATTTGTACACATGGGATGGGATTGATGGGATCGTCCGGTATGGAAGAACGGCTGGCGCTTGTTGCAGGATGAAAAGCAGACAGAAAAAAAAGAATACCTATTATTGCAATTGTTTGTTTCATAAAATAAATATATACAGTATACTGTCTCGTGTTATTCGTCTTCCGACTCCTTCATTTTTTCTTCATGAATGCAGCGGCTAATAAGCCGGTAGATGTCTTGTATAACCGGATCGTCCGGCATACCCGGCTGTTGTTTGGAATCACAGGTTTCGAACCGTGAAACCGTATCCACCTGAACGCTCGATGGCGTGCAGCTACGCAGTTTATCTGCCGTTTCCGTGATTAGGGGAAGCAACAGCGTGTATTGCAAGCCCTGTTCTTCCAGCAGTTTGGAGGCGGTCAAATACATGTAGTTCGCGAAGTCGCCGGCAAAAACGGCAGCAAAATGGATCTGTTGCCTTTTTTCCGAATCCAATTCAAACACCTGGCTGCTCAAGGCTATGGCTACCTTTTTCAACATTTTCAGATCATTTGTGTTATTCGCTTCCAGAAAAACAGGCGTATCATCCAGCCTGATTCTGCGACGGTTGGTAAATATCTGAAACGGGTAGAAAACGCCGTAGCGCTTAACATGCCCCGCAAAGACGGCCATCGACATGATTCCCGATGTATGAACCCAAAGCCCGCTGTTGGATTTAATCTTACGTATCGCATCATACAACACATCGTCCCTCAGCGAAAATATATACAAATCAGCATCTTCCTGAACTTCAGCCGGATTTGTTGTCCATTGGCAATTCAATTTTTTGGCAAGTGATTCGGAATGTTCTCTGGTTCTACTGTACACCTGACTGATTGTCATGCCTACCCGCTGCATTTCCAATGACATGCAATATGCAAGGTTGCCTGCTCCGATAGATACAATTTTCATGGTTTATATAACGTTAAAAATTAGTATTACAATTCATCCTTCTGTGTATGTATCATCCACACACCCCTCATTTAACAATGCAAATATAAAATTATTTATTATAAAGCAGTACGGGATTTCTACTGTATTCTATACAAAATTATTGGTTTTGGGGATATTTACCGTAGAATCTTTGTTTTGGTGATAACAAAAAAACAAAAAATAGACTTTCTCTCCACATAGTAAAAGTTACGAGGCTCTGCAAAAAAACAGAGCGATGATTGACGAGTGCTTGGAGGCTCTGCAAAAAAACATGGGTCATGGCGGGCTTTTCTGCCCATGCCATGACCCACAAATAAGGGAATAAGGTTTTACCATCCGGCGTTTTGCTGGCCGGCCAGGGTAGGATTACGTACGATATCGTTCACCGGTATGGGCCAGATGAAACGTTTATCGGTATACGGTATGAAGCGTTTGCTGGCCGAGAACCATTCTTCCTTCACTTCGCTGTTTACGGCAAATGCGCCTTTCCCTCTGGCGTTGCCGTATTCAATCTTGGCCGGGATACCGCCCGAAGGCACGAGGTCGTCGACCGTTAAGCGGTGGATGTCTTCCCAGCGCCGTCCTTCTCCGTGAAACTCAATGCGGCGTTCCCAGAGGATGGCTTCCATAAATTCTTTGTCGGTAGCAAAGTCCGAAGCCTTGTACGCCTGGGTAGCAGGGTCGGCCAGCGACCGGTTGCGTACGGCGTTGAGCATATCGAGCGCCAGATCCTTGTCGCCCGAACGGAGCGCGGCTTCGGCATAGTTCAATAATACCTCGGCATAGCGGATGATGGGAGCGTATTCTTCGCGCGTGAGCGGATTCTGATACTTGTCGCAGAAATAATATTGGTCGCTTTCGCGATAGAGCAGGAGGTTGCGCCGTTTGTCGTCGCCCAGCCAGTATTTGGTATTGTAGAGGGTGGGCGAAGAGGTCACGATAGCCCGCCCGCCTGTTCTGGCCGACATCATGGCCGACATGGCGCCGTTTACGCTTCCGTTGTCGTCTATATTGTTTTCGATCGAGAAGATCGATTCCGAATTGCTGATGTACGATACGAAGGGCGTTTCGGGCGAAGCCTCCAGCGTGTAGCCTCCAATGGGGCTGCTGAAGGGAGCCGCGCCGCTTGCCAGCTTGGCCGCTTCGTTCTTTACGCCGGCCCAGTCGCGTTTGTGCAAGTAGACGCGGGTTTTGAGGGCGATAACAGCCCCTTTCGAGGCGCGCGAAATGCCGTTCACTGCGTTCTTGTTGTTGCTTGCAAAGAGCGTTTCCGCTTCGTCGAGGTCTTTGAGTACCTGGGCGTAGGTTTCTTCTACCGTGGAGCGGCTTGTTTGCAGACCTTCTTCGATAGCGGAGGG
Organism: Tannerellaceae bacterium; assembly: GCA_031284375.1. Lineage (GTDB taxonomy): Bacteria > Bacteroidota > Bacteroidia > Bacteroidales > Tannerellaceae > DFXE01. Next base: position 6,730 of record JAISZY010000033.1, read on the forward strand.
CGTATTGAAGGCGCTCAGGTAGAGGGGCAAACCATAGTTGTTATTGCCGGATACGCCGTAGGGCAGGGAGAAGTGGGTCAGCAGGCTGTGGTAGGTCAGGGCGCGCAGGAAGAGGAGTTCGCCCAGATAGGCATTACCCTTTTCGGCTGTCAGCACGCCGGCATCCGTAGCGCCTTTGATGCCATCCATTACCGTATTCAGGCGATTGATGCACTCGAAGGAGGCTTCCCAGTAATACTGGTTATTGGCCGTAGCAGTAGTGTAGGTAGCCGAGTAGGTCACATCGTAGAAAACGGCGGTGAGGTTCATGTCTTCTCCCCTCATTTCGCCTTGCATAATGCTGGCGGCGCCAAAGGGATATCCGCGAGCGTAACTGCCGTTGTACATTCCGCATTGGGCGGCGTCGTAGGCGCCGATGATAGACAGTTCGCACCGTTCGGGCGTTCCGAAAGCCGTAAGGTCGGAGAGTTTATCAAGAGGCTGGAGGTCTATTACATTGTCTTCGCAAGAGGTGAGCGCGGTCAGCGTGAGCGTGAAGGCGGTCAATACCATACTTTTTATTGTTCGAATATGTAGCATAGTCGTATTATTTTTATTCATTAAACGATTTGATTAAAATGTCACATTAGCGCCTACGGTGAAAATCCGTTGCTGAGGCATTCCATCCCAGTCGGCGCCCCGGCGGCTGAACGTTTCGGGGTCGAGACCGTTGTAGCCGGTAATAGTCAGCAAATTCTGCCCTTGCACATAGAGGCGTATTTTGCCGATGTCCAATTTCGAAGAGATTTGTCTGGGCAAGGTATATCCCAAGGCGATGTTTGCAAGTTTGAGGAACGAGCCGTTTTCCACGAAGTGCGAATCGGCAAACGATGCATTGAAGAGCGCATCGCTATCTCCGTATCCGATTTTCGGCGTCTGGCCGTCGCCCGGATTTTCTGTGCTTTGCCAGCGGCCCAGGATTTCCGTCCCATTGTTCGAAAAGTCCAGATTGAGCAAAGAAGTCTGCCGGGAAGCATTCATAATTTTATTGCCTCCGGAGAAGCGTAGGAAGATATTCAGGTCGAATCCCTTATACGTAAAGGTATTGTTGAAACCTCCAAACCAGGTGGGCAGAGAGGAACCCAGTATTTTCCGGTCGTCGGTAGTAGACAGGCTGGAGGGCTGGGAGACATCGGCCGGGTTTGCCGGGTCGTATACCGCATAGTCGTACTCGCCAAAGGTGTCGAACTGTACCAGCGAGCCGTTGGCTTTGCGCCAGACAGGATTTCCGTTTTCCTTATTCACGCCGTAATAGTCGAATCCATAGATGGATTGGAAAGGTTCTCCTTCGCGGGTGATAACGTACTTGCCGATAATGTCCTGCCCGTTGAGCAGTTCTATTACCTTATTCTTCACGAACGTAAAGTTGAAGTCCGTTTGCCAGATAAGACCTCCGGAAGCAATCGGCGTGGCGGAAAGCGAAAACTCAAGTCCGGAGTTCTTTATCTTGCCCACATTGTCGTAATATCTGTTTTCGGGGATACCTAAGGTGGGAGGCGTAGGCACTTCCATGACGAGGTCGCGCGTGTTTTTCCGGAAATAAGCCAGTTCGAACGATAGTCGTCCGTCAAACAGCGTACCGTCTACGCCCAGGTCGTAGGTTTGGGTGGATTCCCATTTCAGGCGGTCGTTCCCCATATTGCTCCATCCGATACCTTTTTGCATACCGAAGTCTTTGGCCGAATAGGTGCCCAGATAAGGGAAATCGCTCCCCAGGTCGGAGTTGCCGATGGTGGCCATACTGGCACGCAGACGCAGGTCGTTGAACCACGAACCGATTGAGGATTCGGCCCAGAAAGATTCGCGAGACAAACGCCAGGCCAACGAGCCGCCGGCAAATGTTCCCCAACGGGTATCGGGAGGCAGTTTGGACAGTCCGTCGCGACGTACGGAACCGCTGAGGTAGTACTTGCTGTCGTAATTGTAGTTACCGCGCAGCAGATAGGAAGCCAGCCCGTTGGACGATTTATAACCGCCCACGGCTTTCTCGGTGAAGGTATCGGAAATAATATGTTCGCTAAAGAATTTGTCCGACAATTGCAGCGCTTCGGCTTCTACCCATTCGTAGTCGGTATGCGTGTATTCTTGCACGGCGGTGACGCCTACGTTGTGCACGTCGCTAAATGTGCGGTTGAAGTTCAGTACGTTTTGCCAGTTCCAGTTGTAATATACCGTATTGATTTCGTCCAGCAGACCGCCGTATCCGTATCCGTCGCCCGATTCCGAATCCCATCTCAAAAAGTCGTTCAGCAGCGTATAGTCCATCCCTCCCTGTGTGCGTAGGGTGAGACCTTCCATAAATTTGATTTCGGCAAAGCCGCCGCCTATCAAGCGTGTGCTGCGGGTGAGGTTGAGGTTGTTGTCCAATGCCCATACAATATTCTGTATGCCGTTGTCGATATAGGATTTGTTGGGGCCTCGTCCCAGAGCTTTGCGGTTTTCGGCATCGATATTGTAACCTGTCACATCGTCGGGATTAAACGGGCTTACGTTGGGTAACATGCGTACGCCGGCAAAGCCAACGCTACCCAGCGAGTTTTCTCCGTTCATGGCTCCGTGAAGGGTGCTTCTGGTGGCCTGGATATTGGCTCCTATCTGCAACCATTTATTAGCCGTTTGCGTCACATTGGCGCTCACGGTATAGCGTTCCTGGCTGCTGGAGCGTATGATGCCTTCCATGTTGGTGTAGCCTATTGAAGCATAATACTGGCTGCGGTCGGTACCTCCGGAGGCGGAGAGAGAATGGCTTTGCTGCAAGGCAGAGCGGAAGATGTAGTCGTTCCAGTTGGTATTAACCCCGTTCGGATCGAGCACGGCCGGCCCTTCTTCTCCCCAGTTTTCGTATTTTTCGTTAGCGATGGTAACAAAATCCGCTGCATTGAGCAGTTCGTGCAGCTTGGCCGCTTTCGACGAGCCGATAAAGCCGTCGTACGTAACCTTTACACTTCCTTTATTCCCTTTTTTGGTCGTAATCAGCACCACCCCGTTGGCTGCTCGCGAGCCGTAGACAGCCGTTGCCGCTCCGTCTTTGAGGATTTCGATAGACTGGATGTCGTTCGGGTTGATGTCTCCCAGGGGGTTATACCGTCCGTACAACTGTTCTTTTTCTCCCGACGTCATTGGCACGCCGTCGATAATAATCAGCGGTTGTGAGCCGGAAGAAATGGTGCTGAATCCACGGATTTGGAATTTGGGCGCTGCTCCCACCATTCCGCTTTCGGTAGTTACCTGCACACCGGCGGCTCGGCCGGCTAATTGCGATTCAAAGGAAGGCGCCGCTAAGTTGCTGATGTCTTCTCCTCCTACTTTGGCGATAGAACTGGTTACGTCCTTTTTCTTTTGCGTTCCGTATCCCACCACTACTACCTCATCAATAGTTTGAGCGTCGGTATCCAATACGACGTTCACTCTGGCGGAAACAGCAACTTCCTGACTTTTCATTCCGAGGTAGGATATGACCAAGGTTCTGGCGCTCGTTGGCACTTCCAGCGAAAAACTACCATCGAGGGCTGTTACGGTTCCTGTCGTTGTCCCTTTAACGACAACCGATGCTCCAATCACCGGCTCATTATCTTCCGACGAGATAACGGTACCCGTTACCCTGTTCGTTTGTTGAGCCGTCACAATTCCTATGCCTGCAAGGAGGCACAATAAAAGATAAGCTAATCTTTTTTTCATAAACACTCTTTTAATAATTAATAAATTAAATACACGTCAATACATTATCTAAGTATAAAATTTGAATACGCAGTGAGGAGTAACTAAAATGTCGATGTGGGGAAGTCGCATATATTATAAGTAATATAGCAAAAACAATATGTAAACTTATACGCTGTAAAATCTTTTATGGCCAGATTTTTTTCCATACACACACAATGCAAGTTCAAAGTTAACTCTATCCATGTGCAAATGTAATAATAAATGAATAATGTCGTGTATATGTAACTGTATTTATTTTTTTCGGTTACATCTTTTCTTGAGGCGCTAATGATTTTGTTCGATCCGTTACTTTGGAAAAAATCATTATTTTCGTGCCGACATTAAAAAACTGTTTCGGATGAGCCAAAAAATAAACACGGAGGAAGGCGGAGACGTGACGGTGGCGACGGTGGCGTATAGCCGGTAGAAATTATTAAAACTGATAAACTTTAAAAGAATGAACTTGTACAATTTTCACAAATGCGTTTCGAATAGAATCTTCGAAAGAGGCGAAGAATATTACGAAAGCGACATGGTTAGTAATGTCCGGCATGATAATCCCGATAGTTGGACGGCAGAAGTGGAGGGAAGCGATTTGTATTCCGTTGAAATAAAAATGAATGGTGATGAGATTGTGTCATGGGTTTGCGATTGTCCGTACGATTACGGCGATATATGCAAGCATGTAGTGGCAGTCCTTCTGTATATCAAGGACAACAAGGATAATTATCCGGCAAATATCGAAACCCCGATTCCTCCTCAACAAGAACAATTGGATGAAATCTTAAAACAAACCAACCAGAAGGAACTTTCATCTTTTCTAATTCAATATGCAAAGGAGCATCCTGATTTTTATCAGGAGCTAAAATCTAATCTTCATCCTCAAAATAAAAAAAAGAACCGGATAGACTATGCCAAAGAAATACAAAAATGCTTTAATGTAAGACATTCATACGATAAGTATTATAGACATGAAGGAGCGGATATTGCCGGCAATTTGGACAAGTATGTTGAAAAAGCCAAATCGTTGATAAAATTGGATTGCAAAGAGGAGGCTCTCACTATATTGCTTCTAATGATAAAAGAAATAGGAGATAGTTATGAAGAATATGATGATGAAGGTGAATTAGGCAGCGCTTGTCAGGAAGCCGTAGATATAATCTCGGAAATGGTGGAATCAGGGTTGCCGGACAATTTGCTGAAAACATTGATGGACAAAATAAGCCAATGGATTAAAAATAGTAATTACGATAACTATGGTTTAGCGGATTTAGACAACTTACTCTTTGCGGTAACTCTTAAAACGTCAGGCTTTGAGCGTGGCGTTCAAATTATTGACGAAGCGTTAAAAAACGAACCGGATTCTTTTCGCTCCAGTTCATTGGTGATATCAAAAATTGAACTTTTGGAAAAAGCCGGGAGAAAAGATGCTGTGGAACAAACCATATCGGATTACTTGTATTTGCCGGAAATCCGAAAGGTTAAATTAGAACAACTGATATCTGAAGGACAATACGAACATGCCCTCGCTTTAATTGACGAGGGGATAATTATAGCCCAAAAGAAAGAACATCCGGGAACGGAGAACAAATGGAAAGATGAAAAATTAGCCATATATAAATTGACGGCTCACAACGAAAAGGTAATTGAGATAGCGGAAGATTTGTTTGTGAATACCGGAGAAAGCATGAAATATTACCACGTTCTGAAAGATACTATCCCATCCGAAAAATGGACTGATTATCTGGAGAACTTTCTCTTAAAACCGGAAAAGCAAAAAATGAAAGGGAAAGTAAGTGATTATGTGTTGGCGAAAATTTATATGGAAGAAGAATATTGGGAAAGGTTGATGATGTATGTCGAAAAAAATGTTCGGTTAGGGAAACATAATTCATTAACAGAGTACGAATCCTACTTGAAACCACGCTACCCGGAACGGATGCTAACATTTTACCGGTCTCAACTTACCGATTATGCCGCTAAAAATATGGGGAGAGATCATTATAAGTATGTGGCAGACGTGTTGAGGGTTATGAGAAGCTATCCCGGCGGAGCAGAAATAGTGGATGCGCTTTTGTCTCACTTCAGATCTGTTTATTCCAATCGTCGTGCAATGATGGAGGAATTACTATAACGAGGTGAAAGAATGTCCGCATTCGCCGAAATGCCTTCCGGCCGGCCTGAAAGGACTTCCGCATTTGCCGAAACGCCTTCCGGCCAGCCTGATGGAAGAAAATGATTTGCCGAAACGCTTTCAGGCCAGCCTTATTGGAGAAAATGATTTCCAAAGTTTATGGTTTTCCGTGAATAACAACGACTGAATATTATCATACGAAAGGCTGTTTTTGTCTGCATTATGTTTGAAAGCAACAAATGCGCCCGTTTGTTTATCGTACCTGTTCAGTCCGCCACCTTCGGTACCTATCCATAGATAGCGGTTGTCTTCTTCAAAACTGCTTACTACCGGATAATCCAATCCGTCGGTCAGGCCGTTAAATGATTTCATATTCCGTTGTTCATCCAGGTTAATAAAACAAAGTCCGCCGGAATATGTGCCAAACCATAAATTGCCCTGGTTGTCTTCCGAAATTCTCCATACCGAACTGCTCGGCAAGCCGTACAGGTCGGTTTTGTCGTAATAGTAATGCACATAGTTTTCCGTTTTTGGGTCAAGGATATAGATACCCCGCTGTCCGGTGATCCATACATCGCCAAATTTATCGATAAACAAAGCTCTGGCCGATACCCTTTGGTCTCCGTCGGGGTAGATGAAATCGTATTGTTTTATCTCCTTATATGTATCGGTAGAAATAACCCGCAAGCCTCTGTTTTCGGTCAGTAAATAAAGGAGCGAACCGGTGTTGGAGATGTCCACAATATTATATTCCGGTTGGTGAAAAACGGGGCGGAATTTCTTTTTCTCTTCTTCGTACAAATATATTTTACCGGTGGTGGTACCTGCGTAAATATCTTTTGTTTTTGCACAGATAGCGGAAACATTTGCTATCGTTCCTTCGTTGGATTCGATGGGAGTAAAATGCTGTGTTTGCCTGTCGAAAAGACCCATCGTGGAGGGGTCGGAGATCCATAATCTTTCTTTTATGTCTTCTTCCACTAAGTTTACATCTGCTTGAAACAAACAATCAAAATCATCTTTCAGGGGATTATATTTCAACAAACCACGACTGCCGGCAATATAGATATCTCCGTTTTTATCTATTTCCAATCGTTTAAACGACCATGTGGCCGCAGCGTCCGATTCCTTCAGTTTTTCGGTGTAATCTTTAAACGTATATCCGTCGAACCGATATAGATAATTGACGGTAATAACCCAGATAAATCCCCATTTATCCTGCTTCACATCCCGCTGTCCGTTTGTTCCCAAACCTCCTTCCGGCGACACCCTTCGGATTTTATAATTCAATTCCCTTTCTGTTTTATCATCTCCCGATAAGCAGAAAGAAATTGTATGGAATAATAGAAGAAAGAGTACGATTTTTTTCATCCGATAAGATAGTTATTAAAAACCCGGTTGCGATACGAATTTCATTTATAGATTGTCTGCGAATGTATATATTTTTTCGCAATACGTCTCAATAAAAAGTATATTGTACAACATGATTGGGCGATTTCAAATTGTTGCATGAGGTTGTGTTTTTCCGGTTCCTTGCGAACGGAGTGAAGCAATCCAGCCTCCCATATCCCGTCCTTGCGAACGGAGTGAAGCAATCCAGCCTCCCACGCATCCTGGATTGCTTCGCTACGCTCGCAATGACGAGGTGAAAAGGCGTCTGCATTTGCCGAAATGCCTCCAGGCCGACAGGAAAGGACTTCCGCATTTGCCGAAACGTCTTCCGGCCAGCCTGATTGAAGAAAATCATTTGCCGAAATGCTTTCCGGCCAGCCTGAAAGGGCTTCCGCATTTGCCGAAATGTCTTCCGGCCAGCCTGATTGGAGAAAATGATTTGCCGAAACGCTTTCCGGCCAGCCTGATTGGAAAAAATTATTTGCCGAAATGCTTTCAGGCCAGCCGGATTGGAAAAAATGATTTGCCGAAATGCTTTCAGGCCAGCCTGATTGGAAAAAATGATTTGACGAAGTATTTTCAGGCCAGCCTGGAGGGACGACATCATTTGCCGAAGTCCTTTCCGGCCAGCCTGGAGGGACGACATCATTTGCCGAAGTATTTTCAGGCCAGCCTGGAGGGACGACATCATTTGCCGAAGCCCTTTCCTAACGCAGGGAAGGGGCAAAATCATTTGCCGAAGTATCTTTCGGACGGGATGGGGAAGGAATCAGGAATGGAGTCCTTTATTATAGGCATTGGAATCGTTGATGATGCGAAGGGCAGCTTTATAGCTTTGGTTCACATCGTTAATGACTTGATAATAATCGCCCAACTCATACAGGTCTCTGGCGATAAGCGCTTTGGTTTGTAGTTTGATAAGCGCTTTGGAACGGTTGTAGGCTTCTTCTTCAAAGGTTATTTCTTCCGCTTCGGCAAGGGCCGTGAGCTGTTGCATCAGTGTGTCGGGTACCTCGAACGATTGCTTGTATTGAGCGAATTTGGGATATTGAGCCGTGAGGCGGGCACGATTCTTATCGGCGTAATCCATGGCGATACGATTTACCAGCCCGTTCGCTACCAATCGGCGGTGATAGTCCGTATAGTCCGTCGTATCGATGGGGATGAAGACATCGGGCATGATTCCGCCGCCGCCATACACGGTGCGTTTGGAGACGAGGGTGTTGAATTTCAGGGAATCGGGGAAGTGGATGCTATCGGCGCTCATGAGTTCGCCGCGGTTGTATCGGCCTATCAGGTCGTGGTTGTATGCGTCGCTGTTTCCGTTTTCGTAAGGCTTTTGTATACCTCGTCCGGTGGGTGTGTAATAGCGTGATACGGTGAGGCGTATCATGGAGCCGTCGGGCAGCGGAATGGGTTTTTGTACCAAGCCTTTTCCAAAGGTTCGTCGGCCAAGGATGATGCCTCTGTCCCAATCTTGCACGGCGCCGGCCAGTATCTCGCTGGCCGAAGCAGACGATTCGTCCACCAAAATGACTAACCGTCCTTCTTCAAAGTCTCCTTTGATGGTTGCATCCGCCGTTTCGCGGGGTTGGTTGTGTCCTTCGGTGTAGACGATGAGTTTTCCTTTCTGGAGAAACTCGTCGGCCAAGTCGATGGCGACATTCAGGTATCCACCTCCGTTTCCCTGCAAGTCGAGGATAAGATGTTTCATTCCTTCTTTCTTCAGATTGGCCAAGGCCGTTTGAAATTCGGTTGTAGACGAGAGAGCGAAGCGGCTCAATTTGATATATCCCGTTTGCGGGTCGGCCATGTAAGCGGCGTCGAGGCTATTGACCGGGATTTTGTCGCGAACAATCCGGAAGTCCATCAGTTGCGGTTCGTTTCGGCGGAGCACTTTCACCTGCACTTCGGTTCCTCTGGGGCCTCGGAGGCGTTTCATGATGTCGTTGTTCTTCATTTTCACTCCGGCAATCAGTGTATCGTCCACCAGAATGATACGGTCGCCGGCCAGCAAACCAACTTTTTCCGAAGGGCCTCCGGCAATGACTTGTATAATATATAAGGTATCGGTGAGCATATTAAACTGAATGCCTACACCGTCGAAATTACCCTGCAAAGGTTCCGTCATATCTTTTGTTTCCTCCGGGTCCATGTAGTTGGAATGAGGGTCTAACTTTTCGAGCATACCGATGATGGCATGTTCCGTTAGTTGGGTAGCATCGGCCGGGTCTACATACATATTGGCTACGGCATACAGGGCCATCGAAAGTTTTCTCGCCTCCATGTTTACATTTTGAGTCTGAGCGTTTGCTCCGGCAAAGACGCTGAGGGTAATCAGCAGCGATAGGATTTGTTTCTTCATGATTTTATGATTTGTTATATTGTTATTCTTTTGCTTGAGGAACAAAGGTAGAAATATCTTTTCCATATTTCAACAGTTCTCGTACGATACTGGAGCTGATATGGGTATGTTCCGGTTCGGTGAATAAAATAAAAGTCTCGATACCGCTCAGTGTCCGGTTCACGTCGGCGATACTTTTTTCGTATTCAAAATCGTTGACGGTACGGATTCCCCGCAAGATAAATTTTGCTCCCTGTTGTTTGGCGAAATCCACCGTTAGGGAATCGTATATTTCGGCTTTCACCCTCGTTTCATGGCGATACAGGTTACGTATCGCCTGCAGACGCTCATCCGGAGAGAAATACGTTTGTTTGTTTTCATTCACGCCAATGGCGATCACTATCTCGTCTACAAGTGCGAGTCCTCGCTTCAGCAACGAATCATGACCTATGGTAAAGGGGTCGAACGTACCGGGGAAGAGGGCAATTTTTTTCATGAGGCTATTTCGTCTTCTATCACCAAATTGTCGATGATGAAATTCTGCCGTTCCATGGTATTCTTGCCCATATAAAATTCCAGCATTTCTTTCACTAAATCTTCTTTCCGCATCGTAACCTGGTCGAGTCGTATATCTTTTCCGATGAAGTGTTTAAACTCGTCGGGCGATATTTCTCCCAGGCCTTTGAAACGGGTTATTTCCGGATTTTTCCCCACGGCCTTCATTGCCTCCAAGCGTTCCTCTTCGGTATAGCAATACCAGGTTTGTTTGCTGTTCCTCACGCGGAACAGCGGGGTTTGCAGGATGTATACGTGATTGCTTTTTATCAGGTCGGGGAAGAACTGCAGGAAGAAAGTAATCAGCAGCAGGCGGATGTGCATACCGTCTACGTCGGCATCGGTGGCGATAATCACCTTATTGTAGCGAAGTCCGTCCAAGCCGTCTTCTATATTCAGGGCAGCTTGCAGGAGGTTGAACTCTTCGTTTTCGTACACAATTTTTTTCGTCAGACCGAAGCAATTGAGCGGCTTACCGCGCAGACTGAATACGGCTTGCAGGTTCGGGTCGCGACTTTTCGTAATCGAACCGCTGGCCGAATCGCCTTCGGTGATAAAGATACAACTCTCTTCCGTCATCTCTCCTTTGGTATCGTTGAGGTGAGTACGACAATCGCGCAATTTCTTATTATGCAGATTGGCCTTTTTAGCCCGTTCGCGCGCCAGCTTGGTAACGCCGGCAATGGCTTTCCGCTCTTTTTCCGCGTCTAATATCTTCCGAAGCAAGCTATCGGATGTTTCCGTATGTTTGTGCAGGAAATTATCTAATTCTTTTTTTATAAAATCGCCGATAAACTTACCCACGGTCGGCCCCTGCGGCCCCATGTCTTTGGAGCCTAATTTGGTTTTGGTCTGGCTTTCAAATACAGGGTCTTCCACCTTGATACTGATGGCGGCCACTACGCCTGCCCGGATATCGGAATACTCGAAATTCTTGTTGTAATATTCTTTTATCACTCGCCCGATATGTTCTTTAAAGGCCGAGAGGTGCGTTCCGCCCTGCGTGGTATATTGTCCGTTCACGAAGGAATAATACTCTTCGCCGTACTGGTTGCTGTGGGTGATTACCAACTCAATGTCTTCGCCTTTAAGGTGGATGATGGGATAAAGCGGCTCGGTGGTCATATTCTCGTTGAGCAAATCTACCAGCCCGTTGCGGGAATAAAACTTCTTGCCGTTGTAGTGGATGGTAAGCCCGGAATTGAGGAACACATAGTTCTTGAGCAGACTTTCGATGTATTCGTCTTTGTATTCATACTCCTTAAATATATCCTTATCGGGGATAAAATAGATATAGGTACCATTTGCCTCATTGGTAGGAACAATTTCTTTTTCGTCCGTAACGACCGCCCGACTGTACTCCACCTGTTTACATTCGCCTTCGCGGTTGCTTTGAATCCGGAAATAACTACTCAACGCATTGACGGCCTTGATGCCGACGCCGTTCAGCCCCACCGACTTTTTAAACGCTTTGCTATCGTATTTCGCGCCGGTATTCATTTTGCTGGAAACGTCTACCACCTTGCCTAATGGGATACCTCGTCCGTAATCGCGTACGGATACGGCGCCTTCTTTCACGGTTACTTCGACAGACTTACCGTATCCCATCATATATTCGTCGATAGAGTTATCCAATACTTCTTTTAGGAGGACATAAATACCATCGTCGGCATGTGAGCCGTCGCCCAGTTTTCCGATATACATACCGGGACGTCGGCGGATATGTTCTTTCCAGTCGAGGGTTTTTATATCCTCATCGCTATAATCGATTGCTATCAAAGGTAATTTTTTTTCCATAAAAATAAGGGAACTACTATCCATTTACAGTTGTTTTTTGAACGCTCTTCTCGTTTTGTGATGTTCTCGCCCAAAATAATCCCACTGAGCCTGTACGGCATTGTTTGTTTCCAGTTCGGGATTGCTTTCCGCATACACGGTTCCTACCTTTTTATATATAGGAATCAAATCGTTAAAGAAGATGGCATTCACACCTTTCCCTCTGTATTCGGGCAGGACGCCGGTTAGATACAAATCCACCACTTTGGGTTTTCCGTACAAGGCGCGCAGTAAGGGGATGAAGCCAAAGGGAAACATCCGTCCTTTCGCCTTCCTTAGAGCGTGCGAGAGATTCGGGAGGGTGATGCCGAATCCCACCACCTGATCGTCGGCTTCGCGTACAATGATAGTAATCATATCAAGACGGAGCATGGGTATGTACATTTTTACGTAATATTCTATTTGTTTCTCCGAAAGCGGAACTACGCCATACAAGGGCGAGTAAGCCGCATTCAGGGCATAGAATATCTTATTGGCATAAGGCCATATTTCTTTGCGCGACTTGAATTTGAGTATTTTGAGTCCGTATTTGTTTTTTACAATATCGCCGATACGCCGGTGTTTTTCCGGTACCACGTCGGGGATATATATCTTATATTCTTTCCAATCCTGCGCCTTTATGTATCCCATGCGTTCCAGGTGAACGGGGTAATACGGATAGTTGTAAATGGTAGCCATTGTTCCCATCAGGTCGAAGCCATGTATCAACATACCTTCGTGATCCATGTCGGTGAATCCCAGCGGGCCGTGGAGTTCTTCCATGCCTTTGCTTTTCGCCCATTTTTCTACGGCTTCGAAAAGGGCATCTACCGTTTCGTTATCGTCAATAAAATCCACGAAACCGAAGCGGGCGGCTTTTTGCTTCCATACCTCGTTGGCTTTGTGATTGATAATACCGGCAATGCGCCCCACTATCTTTTGGTCTTTGTAGGCGAGGAAATAAATAGCTTCCGATTGTTCGAACGCAGGGTTTTTCTCCCTGTTCAGTGTCATCAATTCTTCGTCTATCAGTCCCGGCACATGATAAGGACTATCTTTATAAAGTTCGATATTGAACTTTACGAACTTCTTCAGTTCCTTTTTGCTTATTGCTTCTTTGATTTGTACAGCCATCCTGTTCATTATTTTTACAGGCAAATTTACGTAATATATTTTACCCACAGCCAGCCGGTTTCATTTTTGTCAGTGATCTCATTTAAAATCCAAGAAGTTCTGCTTCTTAACTTGAACAAATAATCAAAAGTCGTCTAAAACCACTACAATCCGTGTTTTGTTAGAAAAGCAGAATTGGGGTTTCGATGGGTTCTCTTATCTCCTATTTCGTCAATGATTTGATAATCAGAACACCAGCCTTTGTGTTAATAATTGTTTTATTCCTTGTATTAAAGTGAAATGCCATCAAAATATATACATTATGATAGAGTAAATAAGATTCATATATCATTTCGTCAATGTATTTTAAAGTTAATTTTACCGGATTTGCTATTTTATGAAAACGATTATACGCTTTTTGGTAATTCGATGCCGATGTTTCCCGGAAATCATTGCAATGAGTTCAGGAGATCATTGCAATGATTTCGAAATTTCATTGTAATGATTTTAAAAATGATCACAATGAATTTCCGAAGCGATGCTTATGAAAACTTAAAGACAATGTGAATTATAAAAATTTCACCCATAAGCAACATTTTTTATGAATACAAACGGGGCATTACGAGTATTCGGATGAAATATCACATTGCTCTATATACGGCCGGATAGAACTCTTTTAGTCGTCTTATCTGTCATTTCCAAACTTAAAGATGTTTATTTCTCTGCATATATACTATTTTGTATTTTCCCAACCCTCAAATCCCGGCGTTTTTGAGGGTTTGCGGAGAGTTGGACGTCAAAAAAACGACTTTTCTTCT
>JAISZY010000246.1 GCA_031284375.1 Tannerellaceae bacterium
AGAAACCTGGATTGCTTTACTGCGTTCGCAATGACGGAATATGTTTCTTAGCTCAAAAACTGTTTCTTTAGCGTAGCAAATATAGTTTTCTACTATATATCCAAATATTTTAAGTAAGAATTTTTGTATTCGTCATTGCGAACACAGTGAAGCAATCCAGAATATGCAGAAACCTGAATTGCTTCACTGCGTTCGCAATGACGGAATGAGTTTCTTATCTCAAAACTTTTTCTTGAGCAGAACAAATATAATTTTCTACTATATTTCCAAATGTTTTAAGTAAGAATTTTTGTATTCGTCATTGCGAACATAGTGAAGCAATCCGGAATACAAAGAAATCTGGATTGCTTCACTGCGTTCGCAATAACGGAGTGTGTTTCTTAGCTCAAAAACTGTTTCTTTAGCGTAGCAAATATAGTTTTCTACTATATTTCCAAATGTTTTAATCAAGAATTTTTGTATCCGTCATTGCGAACACAGTGAAGCAATCCAGAATATACTGAAATATGGATTGCTTCACTGCGTTCGCAAAGACGGAATGTGTTTTTTATCTCAAAAACTTTTTCTTGAGCGGAGTATATATAGTTCTCCATTATATTTCCAAATATTTTAAGTAAGAATTTTTATATCCGTCATTGCGAACATAGTGAAGCAATCCAGAATATGCAGAAACCTGAATTACTTCACTGTGTTCGCAATGACAGAATATGTTTCTTAGCTCAAAAACTTTTTTTTGAGTGGAACAAATATAGTTTTCTACTATATTTCCAAATGTTTTAATCAAGAATTTTTATATCTGTCATTGCGAATACAATGAAGCAATCCGGAATACGCAGAAATCTGGATTGCTTCACTGCGTTCGCAATGACGAAATATGTTTCTTAGCTCAAAAACTTTTTCTTAATAGATGATAACTATAATTACTTATCTGAAACTATATTCTTTAACATATCAACAAAAAAATCTATGTCTTTTCTTTGTATTGACAATATATATTTATATTTTTGCGATTAAATTATCAACCATTTGAAAGTAGAAAAAATGAGGCGGATTATAAACTATCTTACATTGATGAGGAAACTTCGTAATGCGGAGCATTTTGACTTCTTCGAGAACATCATAAAATATTTAACGACTAAGACGCTAAAGTCATCTACATTAGAACCGCTTTGGAATTTGCTCAATCAATGCTTTGAGAAGGAAGATGAAATTTACAAAAGGAATTTCAAGAGCATCGAGACCATACAAATTTGTGAAGCGAATGAAAAACGTAAGATATCCTTCTTAGCTTTTAAACGCGGCGTGGAGTTTTATTCATATAGCGAGGTAGACACATTCCGCGAAGCGGGCATTCTGCTGATGGAGGTGATACATACATATGGTTATATCTACAAATCGCCAATCACGGAGATATCTACGCTTTTTTTCAATATGCTTCAAGATTTATCCAAGCCTCGCTACGCCGCCGCCGTTGCCACGACAGGACTGACGGACATCGTCGCTCGCTTGGAACGAGACAACAAAGCCTTCAAGGCCATCTACGTAGAAAGAACGTATAACCTGGAAGAAATCAAGGGCAAAGGAACGATGAAAGTTATCCGCCAAAAGGTAGACGAGGCCGCCGTAATTTTTACCGACAGCATAAACACCCTATACCGGGTAAACGAAATGACGTATCCCGCAGACCGGGAGACAAAGGCGGTATTGGAAGATATAATTACGTTCTTCAACTCCTTTATCCACCAGTACGAAACGATTTATGCCCGTCGAAATCCCCGGTACCGCGCCAGAGGAGAGGACGAAGACGAAGACCCGCTTGACCTTGCCGATACCGAGCAAAAAAAACAGGATACCGAAGCGGTATCCTGATACTCTGAAATTTTTTTTCCGATGTTTACCCTTTCCTTATTTCAGGAAGAAACGCACCAGGTCGTTGCCATTGGCGTAGAGTAGAAGGGCGAAGAGGAGAAACATACCCGTAACTTGCGCATATTCGATGAATTTATCGCTGGGCTTGCGGCGGGTAATCACTTCGTAAAGCAAGAACATCACATGTCCGCCGTCTAATGCCGGAATGGGAAGGATGTTCATAAAAGCTAAGATGATGGAAAGGAAGGCGGTAGTCATCCAAAAATCACGCCAGTTCCAAATGGAAGGAAAAAGATTGCCTATCGCCCCGAAACCGCCCAGACTGGAGGCTCCTTCTTTGGTGAAAACATATTTCATATCCCCCACATAGCCCTTCAGAGTGTTTACTCCCAAACGAATACCGGCGGGGAAGGACGTAAGGATACTGTACGTAAGCGTTACGGTGGGGTAGATTTTGCTGGGGGTATTTACAAGAAATATTCCCATATTGCCGGCGGTGTCGGTGCGAAACCGCAACATTTGCTCTACCCCGTTTCGATGGAAGCCGACGGTAATCTCCTGATTTTTCTTTCTGTTCAACTGCTCGCGCATATCATATATGGTAGGCGTAGGTATGCTGTCGATAGAAAGGATGGTGTCTCCCGGCAGCAGACCGGCAACGGAGGCCGGCGAGTTCTTGTCCGATAATCGGTCGATAATCACCGGATAGCGCACGGAGGCGAATCCGATTTTATCGCGCATCACCCGCTGCATCATATCTTCGGGAATCGAAATTTCGGTCTCCCCCCCCTCGCGAAGCACCGTTACCGTTTGCGCTTCGACTACGGCCCGGAGGGCATCGGAATTAAAACGTTCCAATTCGATATTGTTGGTACGCAGCAGGATATCGCCGTCGCGAAATCCTACCTTGTGGAAGGTTTCGCTGTAATCCATTCCCATTTTCATGTTCTTGAGCGGCAGGTAGGTGTCCCCCCATGCAAAAAGAATCATGGAGTAGATAAACAGCGCGAGGATAAAGTTGAACAATACGCCGCCCACCATGATGAGCAGACGCGGGCCTGCCGGTTTGGAGCGAAACTCGTAGGGTTGCGGAGGCCCGGCCATTTGTTCTTTGTCCATCGATTCGTCTATCATGCCCGATATTTTGCAATATCCACCCAGCGGAAGCCATCCGATGCCATATTCCGTTTCGCTGTTTTTGGGCTTGAAGCGAAAGAGAGCAAACCAGGCATCGAAGAAGAGGTAAAACTTCTCTACGCGAACCTTGTACAAACGGGCGAAGAGGAAATGCCCCAGTTCGTGGATGATAACTAATATAGATAAGCTCAGAATGAGTTGTAATGCTTTAATCAAAAATGTATCCATATATTATATAATTAAATGGGTTATCAAATAAATTCGGATGCTATCCTTCTTGCTTCGGCATCCGTAGCAACAAAATCCGGATAGGTGGGCTTTGCGATGAAAGACGCCTTTTGCAACGTTTTTTCTATGATGTCGCTCATCTTCGGGAAGCTCGTTTTGTTTTGCAAAAAGGCCTCCACCGCTATTTCGTTGGCCGCATTCAGTATGCAGGGGGCATTTCCGCCTTTGCGCACGGCCTCGAAAGCAAAGGCAAGGTTGGGGAAACGTTCCATGTCCGGTTTCTCGAACGTAAAGGTGTTCTGTTGATAAAAATCCAACCGTGGCGCATTATTTTTCAGACGCTTGGGATACGAAAAGGCATACCGAATGGGAAGTTTCATGTCCGGGATGCCCAATTGGGCTATCACGGCGCCGTCTTGGAATTCCACCATCGAATGAATGATAGATTGCGGATGAATCACGATGTGTATTTGTTCCGGCTTGAGACCGAACAACCATTTGGCTTCTATCATCTCGAAGCCTTTGTTCATCATCGTAGCCGAGTCGATGGTCACTTTGGCGCCCATGTTCCAATTGGGATGTTTTAACGCCTGCGCCTTTGTGGCGGTGGCCAGTTTTTCTTTTTCCCACGTGCGGAATGGCCCTCCGGAGGCGGTAAGCCATATTTTTTCTATGGGATTACATTCCCCTGTGAGGCATTGAAAAATAGCCGAGTGTTCCGAATCGACCGGCAGGATAGGCGCCTTATGTTGAGCAGCCAGCGACGTGATCCATTCTCCGGCCACGACGAGCGTTTCCTTATTGGCCAATGCAATGACCTTCCCTGCGCGGATCGCTTCGACGGTCGGTTTCAAACCGGCAAAGCCCACCATGGCCGTAAGCACGATGTCGATGGGGTCCATGGTTACCACTTGAGCGATGGCCTCCGCCCCTGTCCATACTTTGATGGGCAAATCTTTGAGCGCATCCTTGAGTTGAGGGTATTTTTCTTCGTCGGCGATGACCACCGCTTCGGGCATAAATTTGCGAGCCTGTTCGGCAAGTAATTCCACGTTGCGATGGGCGGTAAGGGCATACACTTCCAAAAGTTCGGCATGTTCTTCAATAACTTCCAATGCCTGAGTTCCTATCGAACCGGTAGAACCTAAGATGGCCAGTTTCCTTTTCATTGTCAGAAGGCTATATATTCTTCCGGGTTTACCGGATTCCCTTTAAACCAGAGTTCAAAATGCAAATGGGTGCCTGTTGATAATTTTCCCGTATTTCCCACCAGCGCGATGGCCTCTCCGGCAGCAACTTGGTCTCCCATTTTCTTTAGCAGCAATTCGTTGTGTTTGTATATGGAGATGAATCCGTTTTTATGCTGGATTTGTATAATATTTCCATACTCCGGGTCGTATCCGGTGAAGACAACGGTTCCTTCCAATGTAGCCAACACGCTTTCTTTCGGGGCAGCGACCAAATCTACGCCATAGTGGCGCCTTTCTGCGTCGTAGTGCGAGGAAACGACGCCATTCAGCGGCTTATAGAAAAAGACGGCATTGCTGGGAGGCTGGTTGGGATTCAGCGAAGTGAGGTTATATTTTTCTTCTTCTTCAAATGTTTTTACAAATTCTTCTTCTTCTTTGCTGCGGGAGATTTCGTAATTGGCATTGATAAGCGCCAGCGAGTCGATATCCCGGATGGAATCCAGCGGCATGGTTCCTGTCAGGATGCTTGTTACATTGTCCAGATAAAGCGACTGCACTTCTATGATTCTTTCTAAGGAGTCGGCACGCAGCGCATTCATCATAATTTCTTTACGCACCTCCACGTCCAAGTAACCGGGCAAATAATTTCGGATAGGCGTGGTGATAATAATAAACGCCGTAAAAGCGATAAGAAGAAGAGCGAATGCGAAGAGAACCACAAAGGCCGATAATTGCGACAAACGAAACGACCATACCTCTTCCAACGTTCCTTCATTGATAAAAGAAAGTTTATACTTGAAGCGTATCTGATGCCAAAATGTTTGGAAATCTCTTTTACGGTGTTTTTGTGCCATATTTCTTTTTTATAAGAACGCAAATGTAACAAAATCCCTATCGCTATAAAATGAGTTCACGCTTATTAACGTTTTTACAACTCCAACAAACCGCTGGGGATAACAACTTCCAGATGCTTTCTCTCGTAATCGACGGCAATAATCCACTCTTCAACGCCGGGCACAAGTATTTCTTTTTCCGGATTGTTTATTTTCAGCAACGTATTGATTGTACTTTCGTCTACCGCCGTTATTTCTCCCAGCAGTCCGTATATTTTGTCCGAAACGCTATACCCCACGTAGGCAGACCATCCTTGGGAAGCGAGGTTTTGTTCTTCCTTTTTCACAGCCTGAAGCGGATAATATACGTCGCAGTTACTGAATTTGCGGGCAACGTCTTCCGAGTGTATAGTTTCAAGTTTTACAAGAAGAACCGTTTCCGTTTTGCTACGGTATTCTTCAATGAAGAAGGGTACGAGGATACCGTCTATTTCACAGATAAGAAAAGGGTTGTCATTACATTCAAAGATATCATACGTGGTCGTCAGCCCGATTTCTCCTTTTACGCCGTGAGGTTTCGTGAAGCGACCTATTTTAACTACATCTTCTTTTCTGAGCATGATTTACAATATTACAATCGGGTGATATGCGCTCCTATCCGATTGAGCCGTTTGTCGATATCCTGATAACCACGGTCTATTTGTTCAATATTATGGATGTGGCTGATACCTTCGGCGCTCATAGCTGCAATCAGCAAAGCGATACCGGCTCGTATATCGGGCGAAGTCATATGAGAGCTTCTAAGTTTGAAACGTTTTCCCAAGCCTATGACCGTTGCGCGATGCGGATCACAAAGAATAATCTGCGCTCCCATATCAATTAGTTTGTCTACAAAGAACAAACGACTTTCGAACATCTTCTGATGAATTAAAACACTACCGA
>JAISZY010000026.1 GCA_031284375.1 Tannerellaceae bacterium
TTTTGGAAATCTTGTGGAAAATCTCTCGAGGAAGGCCATGATTTTGGAAATCTTGTGGAAAATCTCGTGTGGAAGGCCACGATTTTGGAAATCTTGTGGAAAATCTCGCGAGGAAGGCCAGGATTTTGGAAATCTTGTGGAAAATCGCGTTAGGAAGGCCAAGATTTTGGAAATCTTGTGGAAAATCGCGTGAGGAAGGCCAAGATTTTGGAAATCTTGCGAAACCGGGGTATATCGGCCCTTATTCCCTTATCTTCTCTTTTAACACAAACCGAATAAGGGCTTTTGCTCACATCATCGTGTCCTTCCACAAAAATTTGTTTCAAATCATCATTTGGAACATTTGGTTTATGTCTTGACTATACTTTTATGGCGATATAATTCACCATAAATATATAATTTAATTCAACATGAACAAACATTACAGTTTTCTGTCACGCAGGGCAAGAGGCGCGCTATGGTCGGTCTTCTTCGCTATGCTCTGCTTCGCAGCATTTGCCGCCGACCCGCCTTACCGGCCGGTGCAGGGCGATGTCCTTACCCTTTCGACTGCCGACAAGGCGAAAGGCGCCGTAGACCCGGACAACGGGGATATATACATTATAAATATGGGTACTCTAACCGCCGCGCAGGAATACGCCGTGACCATCGCCCGCCCAAAAGGTACGGAGGCGAACTACCCGGTTTCGGTAGAGTATATCTTAGAATCCGGAATGGGGAACAATATCTTCGCCTCCAGCTTAGTGACCAATGCTCTCGGAGATCCCGACGACCCTTACGACAACCAATTTACCAACAATCCGGTAACGCTCACTTTCGCTCCGGGAGAAACCTCCAAGACGATTTACATCTCTACTTACGATAGAGACATCAACAACTTGCTCACAAACGGTACCGGAACGGTTTACCTGTTTTTCCAATACGCCGGCCGAACAAAGATGGAATATCCCGTGCTGCAACTCAACTTCACCAACCAGGACTATCTGATAACCGTCCCGCCGATAATCGATTCGAGTGGTATCATCAAGAAAGAGAACGTATGGGCCAATGGGACAGATGAGCATATGATTTTCACAACGTACGGAAATTATCTATTTATCACAGCCGACTACGACCCGCATTACAGCGAAATCGCTTCCGACCAGAAGTTGATAATGCAGGAACAATATGTAGACCATGCCAACGAAGATGCCGGTATTTCGGACACGGACGTAGCCTTTTCAAAAGCCGTAACGCTTACGCCCAGAGAAACGCCGGGAGCCATTACCCGCAAAGTAACCTTCCTGCACAAAATAGCGGAAGAGGCGATTATCAGCGACTATAATGGCTATGAAAAGGCCATTCCCCTGCACATCGAAAAGATGGAGAACATCAAACAGGCCGGACTGCAAGCCGGATTGCTTCCGGACGATAAGGTGACGGTCGATATATCGGAAAACTATCGCCTGCTGATGCAGGAGATAGTAGACCTCCACCCGCGCTTCGGAACCATCACCACCAACAAAACGGAGTACCAGGGCCTCGAACAGATAACGGTTTACATCCCCGTAGAGAACTGGAAAATCTACTCAAAGGTTACAGGCCATATAGATAACTTGAAATACTTGATCCATCTGACCATCGACAACGGCGCCAACTATACCGATGATGCCAACAAAAGCTTCGACCCGGCTACCGGCACACTCTCCATCGCCTTCAATGCGCCCGTCGTAAACGGAAGCGCCGACAGCGCCATCGTAGCAGAAGTAGCGGTTACGCGGCTAACAGGCAACCAGGCAAAGTTTTATCCCTACGGCGCCTTCAAAGAAATTACCATCAAGGGAACGACGGGAACGCCTACGGTATTCACCACCTCTATCGACGTGACAGGCATACCGGAAGGGAACCGGATCGTACTTGAAAATCAAAAGTACTTCTCCCTCGGCTATACGGTAAACCCCGCCACCAACTGCGACTTCCCCAACGCCGTCTGGGCGAGCAGCGATATAAGTATTGCCGATATTACGCCGGCCGGCGTCTTGCAAGCCAAGAAGACGGGACAGGTAACCATCACGCTCACCAGCGAAGAAATAGCGTACCTCAAAGAGAAGGGCGCGCTGATAACTTCTGCCGATAGCGCCCGGTTAGTGAAATCCTACACCCTTACGGTGATAGATAGCGTACCGAAGCTCTCCATCACAACACCCATCGCCTTTTACGACATAGCCGACAATCCATCCATCGGTTTCTTCTACCGCGCACCCTTAGGAGAAACATGGACGGTGAAGAACAACCAAGCCACCATCCGCTTTACCCATACCGATAATACGGAGGTCACAAAGACCGTAAGCATGTCCGGCTCGGCTTCCGGAAGCGTCACCAACGTATCGGTACCTTTCGGCCAAGACGGCCTTTCCGCCAAAGAATTTTCCATACAATCATCCGGTGGAGCATTAACCTTCGTCTGCATGGCGGTGGTCAATCTGACGCTGGTAAGTGGAGGCACGGAATATCCGCTCGAAGCCGCTGCCGGCGTAGTCTTCCCACCCAAACCGGTGCGCATAGAGAGTTTGCAGAAGAACCAAACCATCTTCTATGAAATGGAAAGCTATAAAGCCTGGAAGGCGGAGTACGCTATCCTCCATCTGCCACAAACGGGGTATACAATAGATTACAAGTTAATCTACCTTCATGATAAAAATACCGAAACCCCCATCGATGGGGGTACATACAAGGCCGGCAGCGATCCTCTACCCGCATGGTTGAGTTGGCGGGGCGACACGGCAGTGGTAACCACTAAGGACTTAACAGTCGGTGACGACAGAACTTACAGCCAGAGTTACTATGTATATTTTGATGTAACAGCACCCCAAGGTACCATACATACATACTTTGCACCTATGCATCTAGGCAGTGTTAACCCTCAACTGTTCAAGATGTATATATCTTCGACCGACGGCAGTAAAACAACGATGGAGGATAGGAGTCTTACGCAAACAGTATCAGCGGACAATAGACAGACAAGTGTTGCGTTAAATAGCAATGTAAAAAGCTATGCCAACATTGGCGAAAACGTCCTCACGGAGATATACAAGGAGTATAATAAAGGCAAAAAATATTTCTCCCTCTCCTACTACGAAGATCTGTGGGGCAAGCCGAAAATTACGCTCTCCGGAGAGGGACTCTCCGAACCGATAGAATTTAGCAGCAATAAATTTACTATATCCTATCCTCCCGACGGCAAAAAATATACGCTCACCGTTCATTGGGAAACGGCAGGTGTGACAAGAGTATACGAACACACCCACTACGGAATTAGCGCGATAAGTGATTTATACATGCTCAAATACGCCATACCCAGGCCGCAATCCGACGAAAAGATTAAGCTGACGTACACGCTTCCCTACCAAAAAACATTTGAAAGTTCTTTCTCCGATGAACTCATTTTCTGTGAAGCCAGTCCTATGGTCGGATCCATGAGTTTCACATCCAACAAGAATCGCTTGCCCGTGGTTTTGTCTCCAAGCAAATTGCAGAAAGGTCTCATTTTAAAAGGCAACCCAAGCATTACCGTTCCGCAGATTGTGGATGGACACTCAACCGATACTCCGGAGAGCCTCTCCGCTTGGAGGAACGGACTTGCCATGCCCCCAGGCAACGTCGTACAATTAGGCGAAGTGATAAATGAGGTCGTTATCCGGTTGATCGACAACAAAGGGCAACCCGTAGTAAGCAATGCCGAAGTACGCTACGCCATGGTAGAAGTAGATGGTCAGGGAAACGAGAATGCGACCGGCTTCAAAGGAGTAGCCAAACAAAAGAGCGCTACGAGTAACGATTTCGTAATCGAGCATATTGTCGATGCATTCAACAACTTTAATGACGTTAGCGGAAATCAATCCAAATCCTTGCTGGTAGAATTTGCAGGCAATAACGCATACAATCCTCAGGTAGCTCGTTTCGATGGGATACATTCCTCGCTAAAACCGAACGGCCTCGACAAGATTTGCTACATCGTGCTGTCTCCAACCAGAATAAGCCTTAATCTTAACTACGAACATTTCATAACTGCCTCGTTATTGGTTCCCGAAAGGGCGGACGTTCAGTCTTTGAACGATATGACGAAATACGATTTAACATACATGCCAATGAACTGCTATACGGAATTCAGCGAAGAGTATAGCTCGGTTAAAATAAATGAAATAATAAATGGTCAGTCAGTGAGGCGAGATGCGGGGATAAGGCTAAATGTATCTTTACTGGTCGATGAATCCGACAGAGTCTTTAAAAACCCTCTAGAGTATCTTCTTCTGGTCGGATATAAAACAAATAGAGAAATCCTTCCGTTAAAACATCAGACACGCAAGCAAAGCGAAACAGGCTTCAAATATTCGTATGTCGATGTTCAGTACGATATTGCCACTTTCGTCAAAAAGCAAGAGATGGAAAAGCCCTATCTGATATCTCCCTTCGACAGTTATATAAGGGCCTCATTGTCCTACATCAAAAATACAGATGTTGACCTCAAGAAAGCCCAGAACGATTTGAAATCAGCTCTTAAATTACCCATAGCCGGCGGCAACGAGGGGCTTGAAGTGGATAAAATAGACGACCGGTCCAAGAGCAACGGTATGGATCTGAAAGAGATGGGCGGAGCCTTCAACGAATTCGATATCAGCATCCCAACCACCTTGCCCGTTAGTTTCAATATTGCAAAGACATCCGACGGATTCTACACGGTGAAAGGCGTCGTCGCCGTCAATCTCATCCCGGGCGGCCCCGCCATGGATTTGGCTGATAATGCACAAGACTTCCTCTCCCTCTACAACGACTGTATGAACGCCGTGAAGAAGAGCAAGGCACAGCCATCCAACTCCAACGCGATGTCCTCGGTCTTTGCAGGTATCAGAGGATACCTATCGGGCGTAGGACATGTAAATCCCACCACAGGCAAGCTGGAAGTGACCTTTGGAGGAGGCGGCATCTCGGCGGAAGTGTCCGGTACGCTCGTGGCTAAAAACAGCTATCTCATCGCTTCCGTTGGCTTTAGCATAGAGGCCAAGCTGACCGCGGGCATGGAGATACTCAACACCGCGCCTCCGGGTTCTACCATCAATATAGACCTGATGTTAGATACCGAAATGCTGCTCGGCCTCAAAGTATGGGGCGAGGTAGGCGTAGACCTCTACATTATAGGTGCAACGGCAGGCCTCGAAGGCGGGGGAAGCGTCGAATACACGAAGCGCACGCATTTCCGTCCCAGCAGCAAGCTAATGAGTGTCGGCTACAAATTGGGAATCAGTGCGTACCTGAAGGCATACGCCCAATATAAATTCCTCTGGTGGAGCGGAAGGAAAGAAACCGATATATTTAACTACTACAAGCCATTCCTCTATCCCAACAATAATTCCAACCCGCTCCACGACAAATATTACCATGCCGCCACAAGGAGTGTAAACCTGATGTCGTCTACCTACAGTCCGGCCACCCTGGGCCTGCGCTCCTCCTCGCTGGGAACTCTCTGGATACCGGATGTAAGCGTAGCCGCCGCGCCCCGATACCTCTTGGACGGAGGAAGCCTGGCGTTCTCGCACATCAAAACTCCGGACGATAACAACGACGACCGTCTGCAAATACACTCAGAGGGCAACAATGTCGATATCAATCCGCAAGCCGCAAGCCCCTCCTTTGCCTTCGATGTGGCTTCTTCCGTCTCTAACCAGCAGCAGCAGCAGGCCGTAGCCGCCTACGAACAGGCCTCCGACAGGATTAACGAATCCGATCTATCCGCCTCCGCCGCCATCGACACGGAAGGCGTGATGAAGAATATGGGTTCGAAAATTAAAGTCATCGGTTCCGTATACAACGGCGGTTCCTGGACGGCCGACACGCTATCCAAAAACGCCTTTGCCAACGTAGCCCCGCGCGTAGCCCAGCAAAGCGACGGCAAAGCCTCCGTCGTATGGAGCAGCGGAATGGTGGAAGGCAGCTTTGACCAGTACGTAAACGGAGAACTCCTGCTCTCGCGCTACAACGGCTCGGCATGGAGCGCCCCCATCAGCCTGACGGGATTGGACAAAAATTACATCCTGCAAGAATACGCCGTAGCCATGGAGGGCGATACAACCCTCATCGCTGCCGCACGACACCGCACCGGCGATAACGGAGCGCCCTCCGCACCCGAAATCGTCTTCATCTCCGTAGCCCCCGCCCCCAACAATAAGGTGGAGGTATTTTCCGGAGGATACAAAGGAAGAGATCTGCACCTGAGGCGCACCGCCGACAACACATACCTCTTAGCCTATGTAGGCGAAACATCCGAAGGCAAAAGAGACGTACATCTGATGACGGTAAACCAGTACGGACATCCCACCGGCGAGGCCGCCCGCTCCACAGGACTGGGCAACGACCATAGCATCCAAAACTTCAAGCTGGCCGCAAAGAAGAACGCTTCCGATAAGGACGACCTCGTTCTCCTCTGGACGGAAGCCGAACAGGTAACGGCGCCGGGTAGCGACGAGTTCCGGTTGGAAACCGGTCTGTATGCCGTCCGGCTCGACAGCCTGCACAAAGGCTCCGGGGCGTACTACACCTCCTATCCGCAAAAGATGATTGCCGTTTCGGGTACAGAGTACATCGCTTCGTACGATGCACAGGTAACCGCCAACGGTCTTGGCGTGGAAGCCGCCGTAACCGTCGCCCCCAGCAAAGAAAGCAGCGGAGCGAATATCTATAAGGTATCGGCATCCTTCGAGAACAAAATCTCCGCCTCCGCACCGTCCTACTCGACAAACGAAGTAGTGCCGGGCGCCGACCTGCCCGTACAATTCGGCATACGCAACGAAGGGTATCAGCCCATCAGTAGCATCAAGGTGAAGATAGATGGAACGGAGACCGAGACAACGCTCGCCCGCGCCCTCCTGCCCGGAGAAACCGTGGGTGTAGAAGGCCTCTACAAGAATATCCCGGAAGACATCGCCACGATTCCGTACGAGATTTCCGCCATATTCGACCCGGAAGTAATCACCAGAACGCCCTCGCAGCCCGTAACGCTGTCAGGCAGCAGTTCCGTAGCGCCCACCGTAGATATGGGGATACAACTCCTCTCCAATTCTTACGACGAATCGGCCATCACCCTCGTGCTGAAAGTGGACAACCAATCGTTCTTCCCCCTCAAAACGGGACA
Source organism: Tannerellaceae bacterium (assembly GCA_031284375.1). Classification (GTDB taxonomy): domain Bacteria; phylum Bacteroidota; class Bacteroidia; order Bacteroidales; family Tannerellaceae; genus DFXE01. Next base: position 7,166 of record JAISZY010000026.1, read on the forward strand.
GAAAGTGAAGGTAGGCCTCTACAAAAACGCCGGAAGTAATACCGATGCCGACCGTATAGGAAACGAAGTAACCGTAGACGCCGACAAGCTATACAACACTACCGACGGCAACGGCAACGCCATCGTAGCTATCAACGCGCCCAACGTCTCGGAAATCACCACGGCCTACGTCATCGCAAAAACCCTGGACAACTCGAACGAGGAGATAGAAGATACCAACGAGGACAACAACCTCTTCCCCGTATTCCTCTATCCCAACCCGGCCATCGTACCCCCGTCGCCTCCCAGCCCCGGCTACAGCGACCCCACGGTGAAACGCATTGAACTGCAATCCACTCCGGGAAGCCTCACCGTACGCCTCATCAATACGGGCAACGTAGCTACGGGCACGCTGAAGCTCACCCTCTCCGGCCAAGATGCCGCTCTGTTCGCACTTCCTTCCGCCACTCTACCCGGATTGGCCGTAGGCGAAGAAACGAACATCACACTCGTGCCCGGAGCCGAGCTGACCATAGGAAGCGCCTACACGTTCACCCTCACGGCAGGTGGCGACGGCTTAGCAAACGTATCGGCAGAAATCACCTATACCGCTACGGCCACCGATCTGGAAAACATCGCCAACCGTCAACTGAGAGGATGGACATCCGATGCAACGCTATACGTAACCGGCCTCACTCCCGGCCAGCCCTGGGGTGTATACGCCCTGACCGGCGCAACCATTTATTTTGGTACGGCCACCGACAGCAAAGCGGACATCCTGCTCCCGGCACGGGGTATGTATATTGTGAAATCGGGTAACAAAGCAATCAAAGTGGTGTATTAAAGAAAAACATACGCCGCAATACGCCCTCTATAAGGGCATCTACCGTAGAGACGCAAATTTTGCGTCTCTACACTTTTTATACCTATCTATCAAGTTTTTGTGTAATTTGGGCTCTTGGCCCCTTAAGAATCTTTCCTTCCCGAATTAAATTCGACGAGGCTTTTCCAGTCAATTTGCCCTGTATCATCACAGAAATCGTTGGCAAACTCTTTTGTGAATCTGTTTATCGTTCTTGCATATGATTCAAGAAATATATCATTCTCCTCTTTTGCTCTATACCCCAAAGGCTCAATAAGGTCTGTGTAAAGATTTTCAACTCCTGAAATAAATTTCCAAAATTCTTGTCCACAATATTTAAAATAATCTCCTTTGTCCGGATTGCTATCTTTTCCATAACAACAACCATTAACCGCTTGAATCATTAAACCGGAACCGCTTGTTCGCAAAGTCTTTTTAGCTGTAATGAAGTCGGCTTTCATTTTAGACACCTGACTACTATTCCCCCAATTAGGGCCGGATTTTATTGTTACGATATATCGAACATTTTCTTTGTCAAATTCCAAATCTACACCTTTGATTCCCGACTTCCATCCGCCATATACCTTCTGATTAATAAAAACGGCAAGCCCTTCGAGCCAATCACCAAAGATGGTTTCTTCATTGGACGAAATAAAAGCGTCTGTTAAACCCCTGATAATTTGCTCTGCTGTCAGAAAACACTTTGCTTTATACAGATAAGGGTTTTTCTTTTTCAGAACTGTATTCAACATGAGTTTATTCAAACTGTCAATTCTTTTTTGATGGAAAGTTCCGATATTTTCTTCAATGTACTGCGTGACGATTTTTATCTGTAGTAGGTTCATATGCTGTTTTCTATTCAAATAACACTAATTTTACCGGTTCCAGTTCTGCTTTTACCATATTGTAGTATTCGGGAAGTATTTCAATCCCGATTGAGTTACGATTCATTCTTTGCGCCACAAAATTAGTTGTGCCGGAGCCCATGAATGGATCTAAAACGGTATCTCCGCTTTGAGTGAATAATTTCAAGAACCATTCGGGAAGTCCTTCAGGGAATGCTGCGCTATGATTTTTATTATTACATTCGGTTGCCAAACACAACACGTTGGTTGGATAAACCCTATCTCGATTAAGCCAATTCGAGATATTTTTCCCGAATCCGCTTCCAACTTTCGATTCATCTCTTTTTTTATCCGTATCGCTCAGCTTCTTTAGTCTCGATTTTGCCCAATCTCCCATAGGTACCATAACTTCTTCCTGATACATGTTGAATTTTTTCCCTTTATTGAATTGAAGAAGCCTTTCCCACGAATCCCGGAAGCGATTGGGCCACTTTCCCGGATAACAGTTTTTTTTATACCAAATAAATTCTTCTGTCCATAACCAACCTTGTTTTTTCATTTCAAGAATCAGCTCAAGCACATAAGTACTTCTTTCTCCTTCTACAACTTTTTCTTTTATGTTTAAAACAAATGTTCCCGTTGGTTTAAGAACTCTCAAAAGTTCCGTTGAAACCGGCAAAAACCACTCTACATATTTGTCCGGATGGATTCCTCCATATGTATTTTTTCTTTGGTCGGTATAAGGCGGAGAGGTAAAAATCAAATCTACAACATTGTCGGGAAGTGTTTTCAGTACTTCTCTACAATCTCCAAGACGTATGTCTGTTTTTACTTTCATGTTCAGTTTTTCTTATCTCATGCAAATTTAAATATTTCAGTAAGTGTTTCTCTCAATTGCGATAACTTTCTATCTATTGCGCCTTACTCTCGCTTTTCTGTTCTCCTGCACGATACCGTTTTAATGCTGCATATTTGCCTCAAAAGAAACCGTATGCAAGCATCTCTTTTTCTTATTCCTGTTACGCTGGGGGAGACGAGTCACCGGAAAGTTCTGCTGGAGTATAATCGAACTGTGTTCGTATCCTTTGGTTGCCGGAAAACCTTATTTTTTGCCTTCACAAGGACGATGTTTCCGCACCTGGTTAACTCAAGATGGGTTGCACGGCGTACATATCTCTTTATTTCAGGACAATCCGGTTCCATCCTTTTGCTGTTTTCGGCTTTTTGCCAATTGCGCTTTCAATGTTTCTATTAATTGTTCTTTTTCTTCGAGCGCCTTGTCTTTTTCTTCGAGTGCCTTTTTGCTTTCTTCTATCACCTTGTCCTTTGCTTTAAGTTCCTTGTGCATTTCGGCTACCTGCCGTTCCTTGTCCTTAATTTCCGACAAAATATCGTCTTCCATTTCCATTTCTATCTGCATATCTTCGCTCTCGAAGGCCATGCGCAGACGGTTGATTATGTCGCCGTATGTTTTCGGAAAATCCTTTTCATCCACACTCAGAATGTGATGGTTTTTCGCGCGGTTTTCCTGATCAAAGACGGACAGCAGTTTTTCTACATCGTTGCGACGTCGGCGCTTAAGCTGGCTGATTTGTATTATCCAGGAACGGTGATGAAGGCTGCTGATAAACTCGTTTCGCGTCTCCTCCAATTCTTTTTTGGTTGTCCCGTCTATGGTTTTGCAATCGACCTGTATCACCGGACATCCGGGAATCGCAATGTCGTAACCCAGCAGAAAAATGCAGTAGATTTGACGTGCATGACGACCGTTTTCATCACCGTAGATGTTGTCGGGATTCTGGTAATGCACGCCTATGTAGCGGCGAAAACGCATGATGTCGGATGCAAATTTGGCTTTTTGAAGCTCTATCAGAACGGTCTTGAAGCCGCCGCCGGCCACCCGTATCTTGGCTAAAAAGTCGAATCGGCAAACCGTTAGAAACAGTTTTTCGTCCTCATCATCCGCTTCTTCTTCCGCCTTTTTCTCCGTCCTTCGCGGTTGACGGAGGGTATGCTCCTGTGCGGAAAAGTCGAGGTCCAACACTTCTTCTTCGATGATGGCCGAGAGAAATGCTTTTGCCACTTTTTTGTCTTCCATCATGTATTTGAAGACTACATCGTATATCGGATTCGCTATATACATACGCTTTTGTTTTACTAATTTATACGGATACAAACTTACATAAAAATGAGGATTTATAAGCAGCGCCTGAATAAAAGACCTCCACAACAATGTTCTCCTGCACGATAATCCGTTTTAATGCTGTATATTTGCCTCAAAAGAAACCGTATGCAAGCATCTCTTTTTCTTATACCTGTTACGCTGGGGGAGACGAATCACCGGAAAGTTCTGCCGGAGTATAATCGGGAGGTAATCCTTCAAATCAGGCATTTCATTGTGGAAGACGTGCGTTCGGCGCGGCGCTTCTTGAAAAAAACAGAGCCTTCTATCGCGATTGAGGGGCTGAACTTCTATGCATTGAACAAACATACGTGCCCGAACGAAGTGGCCGACTATCTGAAACCCTTGGAGCAGGGCGAACATGTGGGGGTTATTTCCGAAGCCGGTTGCCCCACCATTGCCGACCCTGGGGCGGATGTGGTTGCTATCGCGCAGAGAAAAAAATATCCGGTGATACCCTTAGTAGGCCCTTCGTCTATTCTGCTCTCGCTGATGGCTTCGGGTTTCAACGGACAGAATTTTGCCTTTAACGGTTATCTGCCGATAGACGCGCAGGAACGTGCGTTGACGATAAAAAAGCTGGAAGGCCGGGTGTATGCGGAAAATCAAACGCAGTTATTCATCGAAACGCCTTACCGGAACAACCAATTGGCGGAAGATTTGCTGCACATCTGCCGACCGTCCACCAAACTGTGCATCGCTTCGGACATTACCGGCCGGGAAGAGTCGATCCGGACGCTTCCGGCAAAAGAATGGGTCGGCCAAGTGCCCGACCTGAGTAAAAAACCGACTATTTTCCTTATCTACAAATAAATCTCATCTACCTTATTATATGATAACCTATCAGGCACACGAAACGGCTGTAATCGACCCCGGATGTTCCATCGGGGAAGGCACGCGCATCTGGCATTTCTCGCATATCATGAGCGGCTGTTCAATAGGCAGGAATTGCAACATCGGACAAAATGTAGTGGTATCGCCCGGAGTCATATTGGGCAACGGAGTGAAAGTGCAAAACAATGTTTCGCTCTATACCGGCGTAACCTGCGAAGATGATGTATTTCTCGGCCCCGGTTGCGTATTTACCAACATAAGCAATCCCCGGAGCGCTATTTCCCGCAAGCACGTATACGAGAAAACGCATATAGAAAAAGGAGCGTCTATCGGCGCCAATGCCACCATTCTGTGTGGTTGCATTATCGGCGCTTACGCCTTAATCGGTGCAGGCGCCGTGGTAACGAAAGACGTTCCTTGTTATGCGTTGATGATAGGAAATCCCTCCCGTCAAACGGGTTGGGTGAGCGAATACGGTTGTCGTCTGGATTTTGATGAAAAGGGCTTAGCTTCTTGTGCTGAAAGCGGAGAACTCTACCGTTTTACAGACGGGAAAGTAAGAAAAATAGCGCTTGCCGATCAATAAGTTTCCGACAATAATCTTTTTCTCAGTTTGGAAGGACTTTCGCCGAATTGCTTTTTGCAATAGGTTGTAAAATGAGCCGGAGAACTGAATCCATATTCTTTGATAATCGTACCGAAAGAAGTTTTTCCATCTGCCAAACGGGTTTTTATATGCCGGGATTTTTGTTTCAGTATCCAGCTATACGGCGAATCTCCGAAATACTCGTTAAACTTCCTGTTGAAAGAGCGCACGGATATTTTGCACATAGCGGCCAATTCGTCTACGGTTTTCACTTCCTGATAATGCTGCAAGACAAAGGCTTTGAAGTCCAGATTCTTGTTTAACATAGGGGACAGAAAGCGCGACATTTCTTCTTTTGTATAAAATGCTCTGAGTATCAGAAATACCTCTTTCTGTTTAATTGCAAAAAGGTGTTTGCACTGTATTTTGTGCTCCAGATAAAACAGAACGCTTTCCAACACAGAGCGCAGAGGAGGACGAATGTCTATTTTATTAAAAACAGGCGTTTTTTTGTTGCCGTTGTGTAAAGATTCCAGCGCCAACCGGTCGCATAAAGTGAATTTATTGTCGAAACTCAACAAAACATACTTTACATCTGTGATTGCTTCCGCTACGGATTCGGAATCCTGGGGGATAAAAATCATTTCTCCCGCCCTGCATAAATGATTCCTGAATTCATTGTACGAAATCATGGCTTCTCCTTCAAGCAAGAAAATAAAATAATTATAATACTTGTCGATGGTTCGTAATTTTCCACCTTCTTTCACTTCCTGAAAACTAAATCCAATGTGAAAGTCTGAAACGTAGTTTTTACAAGAAAGGTGCTCTTGAACGTATAACAATTGCATAAATCTGTTAGTTGTTTATTAAAGTTAATAATCTGATAATTATGAAATAAATAAGTAATCGCTGTAAAGATATATTATTTTTTTATGCACGCAGGTTTATTTGACCGTTTTTTGTATGTGTTTAATATAATTTCATGTAGCCTCGTTGGCTATTGGTAGAATTAATTCCCCTATATACAATGCTTTAATTGTTTACACACACAGATTGTCCGGTCTTATCTATTTCCAATTCGTATAATAATTGCCGACAGGTATAGGAGTTCTGTGTGTATTGTAATTTTTGTACTATCCGAGCAACTTCAAGTAATTATGCAGGAAGTGGGGGTAGAAGTATGGCAATATACATGTGTGGGCAAATATTATTTTTCAGGCAGTTCGTAATTTTGATTAACGCATGTTGCACTTTCGTGATGAATTATCTACTTTTGCAATGAATGATAGAAATTTTATTTGTATGAAAACACTGGAAAGATTAGTAGCCGAGAAACTACTGAAGATTAAAGCCGTTAAATTACAGCCCGCCAATCCTTTTACATGGGCGTCCGGGTGGAAATCTCCTATTTATTGTGATAATAGAAAAACACTCTCCTACCCTGCTGTCCGGAACTTTATTAAAATAGAGTTGGCTCGCGTTATTATCGAAAACTACGAAAATGCGGAAGCGATTGCCGGCGTGGCTACCGGAGCTATCGCTCAAGGCGCATTGGTGGCCGATTTGTTGGGTCTCCCTTTTGTGTACATCCGTGCTACTCCCAAAGACCATGGGTTGGAAAATTTGATTGAAGGCGAATTAAAGCCCGGTTCGAAGGTGGTTGTATTGGAAGATCTCGTTTCTACGGGAGGAAGTAGCCTGAAAGCTGTTGAAGCTGTACGCAACTTCGGATGCGAGGTAATCGGGATGGCGGCTATTTTCACACATGGTTTTTCCATAGCCGCCGAACAATTTAAAAAAGCCGATATACCGCTTATCACATTGAGCAATTACGACGCCGTTATCGAAGAAGCTGTCCGTACCAATTACATCAGCCGTTCGGAAATGGCCACCTTGCAGGAATGGAGAAAAGATCCGGCTAACTGGAATACTCATAATGTATAATACTCAAAAAAAAACTGGCAGATGACGGAATTTGTTAGCGATACAAAAACGATACCTCATAACGACGATCGGATATTTGAAATGTTGTCCAACCTTTCGAACTTAGAAAAGATGAAAGACCGTATACCGCAAGATAAGCTGAAAGATTTTTCTTTCGATAACGATTCATGCAGTTTTTCCATAGACACGGTAGGGAAAATAACGTTCCGGATCGCTGAACGCGAACCGAATAAACTGATAAAATTCACCACCGTCAATTTTCCCATCCATTTGAATATGTGGATACAACTGAAACAGGTAGCAGAAAACGACACTCGCCTGAAACTCACTGTCCGAACCGAGTTGAATCCTTTTATAAAACCAATGGTGTCGAAACCTTTGCAGGATGCCGTAGAGAAAATATCGACCGTGCTGGCCACCTTGCCTTATTAACACGCAGACAAATGACGCAGAAACTTTGGGAGAAAAACGTCCGAGTAGATCAAGACGTGGAAGCCTTTACCGTGGGCAGAGACCGCGAAATGGATATGTATCTGGCTAAATACGATGTGCTTGGTTCGATGGCGCATATCACGATGCTGGAAAGTATCGGTCTACTGACGCACAAAGAACTCTCCTTGCTCCTTGCCGAACTAAGACAAATCTACACGCTTGCCGGCGAAGGGCGGTTTGTGATAGAAGAAGGTGTGGAAGATGTACATTCGCAGGTGGAACTGATGCTTACCCGCAAGTTGGGAGATACCGGCAAAAAAATCCACAGCGGACGTTCGCGCAACGACCAAATACTTTTAGACCTGAAATTGTTTACCCGCACCCGGATACGGGACATTGTTCAATGGGTCACCGCCCTGTTCGACGTACTGATTTGCCAAAGCAACCGCTACAAAGATGTTTTATTGCCCGGATATACGCATCTGCAAGTCGCTATGCCTTCGTCTTTTGGCCTATGGTTTGGCGCATACGCGGAAAGCTTGGCCGACGACTTGCTGCTACTACAGGCGGCCTATAAAATATGTAATCGCAACCCCTTAGGCTCAGCGGCCGGCTACGGTTCTTCTTTCCCCTTGAATCGTGGGCTGACCACCGAACTCCTGGGCTTCGATTCCATGAACTACAACGTCGTCTATGCTCAAATGGGACGCGGTAAAATGGAACGCACAACGGCTTTTGCCTTGGCAGGGATTGCCGCCACACTTTCCAAATTAGCCTTCGATGCCTGTATGTTCAACAGTCAGAACTTCGGGTTCATCAAATTGCCCGACCAATTCACCACCGGCTCCAGCATCATGCCTCACAAGAAAAACCCCGATGTTTTTGAACTGACTCGCGCCAAATGTAATAAGATACAGGGATTACCTCAGCAAATCACGTTGATTTGCAACAATCTCCCTTCCGGATACTTCCGCGACTTGCAAATCATCAAGGAAATATTCCTCCCTTCTTTCGATGAATTAACAGATTGTATCCGCATGGCAACCTGTATACTGAAAGAAATAGAAGTAAACAAGTCTATTTTAGACGACGCAAAATACGCTCCGATGTTCAGTGTAGAGGAAGTCAACCGCCGGACGCTTTCCGGGGTTCCTTTCCGGGAAGCCTACAAGCAGGTTGGGCTGGAGATAGAAGCCGGTAATTTTATCCCGGACAAACAAATCCATCATACGCACGAAGGGAGCATGGGTAATTTGTGCAACGATGTTATCACAGCGCTGATGCACCAGGTGATAGAGGGTTTCTCTTTCGAAAAAGCAATCGAGGCAGAGCATCGCCTTACAACCCAAACGCCCGCTTTATGAAACGCCTCCTTTTCTGCCTGCTGGCGCTTGCAATAAGCGCTTGCGATAAAACCTATACATCCGGCATCCCTTACAGCCAGGTCTATCTGGAACTGGATTTAACCTTCGAAGACAAAGACCTGATTCCCCTTTCGGCATATAAAATATATACCGCCAAGAACATCAACCAGCACGTAGAAAAAGCAGGGTTTGGCGGAGTATTGGTTTATCATGGCCTAAACGGAGCCGCCACAGACGCTTATTATGCTTTCGATACCGCCTGTCCTCACGAAGCCAACCGTTCGGTAACCGTCGAAATAGACAACGAGCATCTCCACGCCGTTTGTCCCAAATGCAACAGCACGTACGATTTACTATATGGCCTCGGCAATCCGGTAAGCGGCCCTGCGCGGGAACAATTAAAACCTTACCGGATTGTGGTGAGCGGCAATAAGATATATGTACGGAATTAGATTCCGGCAGACTTATAACGACGTTGCCTCCCTTATGCGCTTATGTGAGACTAACACTAACGCTTATGCGAGGCTAACACTAACGCTTATGTGAGGCTGACACTAAAAAAAGTTCCCCGAACCGACAGGATTCGAGGAACTTTTCATTTTACATCTATAGTCTTTCAAAGGAGGAGCGAAAAACGGGACTCGAACCCGCGACCCTAACCTTGGCAAGGTTATGCTCTACCAACTGAGCTATTTTCGCATTTTTGAAGTTTGCGTTGGCAAAGGTAAAGAAGTTTTTTATTCCAACAAATAATTCGCAAAAAAATTATTGGCGGCAGATTCAAGTAATAAATGCAATTATTTTTTTTCGGTCTTTGTAAAATTAACCGGTGGTAAAATTATTGCACCAATTCCGGCTTTCAGGGAAATGTTTGTAATATGTTCCCTGATATACGGAAAAATGATTGCGGCGCCATTCACCCTGCCAAACTCGTCTAAATTTTTGAGTTGTGAATCGCCAATATATTCAAAAATACCAATCATTTTAACTTTGACTTTGACTTGTTCAATTTCTTGGAAATTTTGTATAAGCGTGGCTTCTTCGACAACGGTAATAACTTGACCGTTGACGGAAACTTCAATGTTGATGTTAAAGTTGTTATTAACGCCTTCCCCAAAAGCAACATTGTTGATTCGAGAAAACGAACTCTCGATAAGTATCAAATTCTTAATTTGAAAACCGGAATCTAATTCATTTGTATTTTCCATATTTTATGCTGCTAATAAGTAAGTTTGACTTGAATATTCACACGGAACCTGTGTGGTTTCAATTGTGTGGCTTTCCCCTTTTGATTCAGTAACAGTTACATCAAATGTTCTCTTGGTAACAGACTGGTGCAATAATATTGTGATAGGGTCAAATGTAATACTTTCTCTTACGGTAGAAACAGGCGCATAATCTGTACCGTATAAAGTCAGTTCAACATTTTCGATACCAACCAAAGCATCATCGGAAATAAAACAAATGCCTTCTTCCGGGAAAAGTTTTACAAACCTCTCCCACATATCAATTTCCCACGAAATATAATCTTCATTAAGATTATATACCTCGTTTGGTACGATTTCAACAAAATGAGCATTTGACATTTCGTGAAATTCGTAACGGACTCTCACTTGCGGAAATTTCTTTATAAAACAACCTAACTCCTTTGTTATAAATTCTTTTGGTGTCATATCTCTTGATATTTTTGCAAAATTGGCACTATCTCTTTTGAAAGGGT
>JAISZY010000046.1 GCA_031284375.1 Tannerellaceae bacterium
ATAGCAGGCATAAATAGAGTACGATTTTGTTCATCAGTTTCTACTTTGATTTGTTACTAAAAAAAACATTTATTATTATATAGAGTATTATATAGAGTGTGTTTGAAGGGGCATCGTTGCGTTCGCAATGACGGAAATTCGTTGTCCGAAAACCGGCAAAATTTCCTGTCCACACCGGCTGAATTTTCTGTGCACAGAAAATAAATTTTCTCCCCACAGAAAAAATATTTTCTCCCCACAGGAAATAAATTTTCTGTGCACAGAAAATTTTGCCGGTTTTGAACGCCGGAAAAGCGGCTGTGCGTCTTTGCTTTTTTTGATGCTAAGAGCCATCCGTTCAGAGCGTTATTGCTTTTAATCTTTCTTTTATCTTCTTTGCCGCTCCGGTGTCTTGCCGGTCGGTATGGAGCTTAACCAAGGCATCGTACACCTGCACGAGGTAGGGATGGAGGGCAAGGGCTTGCTCGTAGTGGTCGATGGCCGTTTGGGCATCGCCGGCTGTTTCGGCCTTCAGCGCCAGGGTGTAGTAGCAGGAGGCGATGTAGTCTATGCTGTGGGCGGGATAGGCGGGCGGGTCGGCCGCGGGTACGTCCTGCTTGGCGTCTAAGCGGAGGGAGAGGCGGTAGAGGCGTTGCGTATCGGCGGGCGTCAGCGCCTTGGCGGCTTCTTGGCAGTGCCGGTAGTATACCTGGGCCGAGTCGGTTTGTCCGGAGGCTTGGTAGTATTCGGCGATGCGGAGGTCGAAGTCGGCTCTGCGATTGCGGTTGGATTGGAAGATGCGTTGCGCCTTTTCTATCAGGGCGATGGCTTGGGGGTATTGGCCGTGGGCGGCCAAGGCATCGGCATAGTCTATGGCATACGAATAGTTTTGCGGCTTCTGCTTGGTGAGCGCATCCATCGCCCCAAGGGCTTCCTTATCCCCCAGCAAAGCTTTTTGGGAGGCGATGTACATCCGGGCGTCGTCTTTTCTATCGCGCAGATAGGTAGATACTTCCGGTCCTTCCTTTACGTAGGTTTGCATTTCGGCCACGGCTTCCTTTATCTTGGCATGGTCGGCATAGAGGCGTCGCAGGGCCTGCGCCATTCCGGCGCGTGTCTGGTAGTCTTGTTCCAGGTCTAAGGCTTTCTTGAGCCATTCGGCCTGTTGTTGCAAAGCGGCGGCGGGATTGGTTTCCGTCTTCTTCACCCAGTCGGCATAGGCCTGATAGGTGGGCGCATAGGCGGGGTCTATCTGCTCGGATGTTTGAATCAGGCTCAGCGCCTCGGCGGGTTTGTCGCGGTGGAGTTGCAGGCGGGCATAGGCTAAGAGGGCCGGCTGATAATGGGGGTCGTAAAGGAGGGCCGTGTCCAAAAGCGCCGCGGCCAAGGCGGGACTGTCGGTTTGCTTGCGGCTCAGGTGGATGTAGACTTGCGCCCAATTGGAAGCTAAGGCCTGTTTGTTTCCGTCCAGGTAGCTTTGCTCGTTCTTTATCAAGCTATCCAAGAAGTGATACATGTCCGGGTCTTTGGCCAGGAGGGCGGAGGTGGTATTCATCGACTTGAAGTCGAGGGGATGCACCTTTACCGGTTCGAAATAAGCCGGGTAGGTTTGCGCCAGATACTCGTGCTCGTTGTTTTGGGAATAATAATCGAGCGTCCGGTCGTTTTCCATCGCGCTGTAATAGAGGGCGCGGATGCGGCGATTCTGGTAATCGGTCAGCACGCTTTCGTGAAAGAGGTGCACGTATTCGTGGAGGATAACGTTTCGCTCTCCGTAGGCGCCTCGTTCTACGTATTCGATGGCTGCCGCTCCGCTTCCTACGCCCCGGATGTCCATCCACTGACGGTTATCGAAGGTGGTGGCATAGCGGAAATAAGGACTTTTCATCACAATGGCCAGGTCCTTGTGCAAGGGAGGAATGACAAACACCTCGTCTTGTTTGGTAAGGAAAGGGAAGTACACGATGGCGGTGTAGAGCTGATTCCAAGCCATGGCCTTGGCCCATACGCCGGGGTAGTAGCCCACGTCGGGAAATACCTTCTCGAAATGAGCCGGGTCGGATATTTCCGTATGACGCAAGACGGCGGTGATGGAATCGTAGGTAGAGAGGTAGGGGATGCGCTGCGATTTAATCACGGCGGCCAAACCGTTATGCGCCGGCCCGTAGTGCGGCTTCCGTTTCAATATCTCCCGAAAGAGAAGGGCGGCCGAGTCTAAGCGGAGCGCGCGCCGGGGATGGTCGAAGTCTCCATACCACAACGAAGCGCGGTGCATGAGGGGGAGTACGGACTGGGGATACGTCTCTTCGGCGAGGTAGGTCAGGGCGATAGCCCGGTCGGTTTGATTGGCCGTAAAGAGGCTATCGGCTGCTTCGAGCGAGCGTCGTATTTCGTCCTCTTGAGGGTCGGCATAGTCTACAAACGTCCGGTTGGTATGTCCGTTACCCCAATGCCAATGCGTCTGGAAGTGCAGCGGATTGAGGGCTAAAGCCAGTTCCCATTGCGCGGCCATTTGGTTGAGTTGGGTAGCGTCTACTCTTCGCCAGATGGCGTACCCGTAGCTGAAGCGGGCGTCGGCATTGAACGGTTCCAATTGGAGGGACTTGACCAAGAGAGGTTCGGCCTTTTCGGGGTGACGGTTCCAGAAATGAATATCAGCTTCGAGGAGGTAGACTCGCCCGTTTTCGGGGAATTGCCGGTGCAGGCGGGCGACCAAATCGGAGGCTTCGTCGTATTTTCGTTCCAGAAGTAAGGCTCTCCCTTGCAGCAGGGGGATGTCTAAATCTTGGGGATGCACCTGGGCTAAATCGGAGGCGGCTTGGAGGGCTTCGTCCAACTTCCAGGCTTCTATCAGGAGTTGAATCTTTATCTTCTGCGCTTCCGGATTATCGGGCGACGTTTGTAGGACGGCCTCTATTTCTCTGTCTGCTTCCCGGTACTTATTGTTCAGCAAATGATAGTATGCCAGCAATATGGCCTGTTCGTTATCGGAGAGGGTATTGCCTTCCGTTATCAGCGGCCGGGCTTGTTCCCACATGCCTCTGTCGAGCATTTTCTTCAGCGCCGCGGCTCTCTCTGCTCCCGAAACGGAAGATAATTGTCCGGACAGTTCGCTTCGTTCTTTTTCGAGGAGGGCGAAGCAAAGCGCCGTATCCTCCACTTCGCCGCGAGGGTGCGTGCAAGTGCAAAGAGAAGCGGAGAAGAACAGTAAAATAAGTAGAGTTGCTATTTGTTTCATCACATTATTATCATTTAAAAAACAAAAATCATTTATACTGTGCCGGTTCTCCTTCTTTGGGGATGGTATTTTTGAAGAACTCTCTCAAATCGTCGTTCGCCTGTTTCAGGTCTTCATGCCGGAGGTACATCATGTGGCCTCCCCGGTATCCTTTGAAGGAGAAACGGTCTTGGAATTTGCCGCCCTTGTCCATTTGCCAGAAGTTATATTTGGCATTGAAATAATCGCAAGCGCCGTCGTAGTATCCGGATTGCAGCAGCACGTTGAGGTAAGGATTTTGTGCAATGGCGCTCATCAGGTTGCGTCCGGTGTTATCGCCGGTCTGGTTCCAGGGTCGCACGGCGCCGAACATATTGTATTGCAGGTCGGTTTTGTAATTGAGTACGTTGCGCATGTAGTAATTCACGGCCGGCGTGAAGGAGTGTACCCACGATTCCATTTCGGCATTGTATTCCGGTCGTTCGCCTCCATCCGATACATCTATTCCTTTGTAGCGCGAGTCTAAGCGTCCTACGGTGAAGCCACGGTCGCGAAGCAATTCTTTCCAGAAGAAACCCACCGAGAGTGTAAGGTTGCGTTGCAAGATAGCCTTTTCCGATATGCCGGAATAGCGGGCAACTTTGGCGGCGATGGCTTTCCGCCTCTCGGCCGGGAGAGACCCGCCCCAGGCTAAGGCCGGGATATATTCTTCTATGGTGAACTTTTCTACTTCGGGGAGTATCTCCAGCAAATCCTTTTGCTGCAAATCGCTCGTCAGCGCTTTGTGATACCAGGCCGTTGCCGCCATATAGGGCAGGGTGAGCGCTTCGCCCACGGGGCCTTCGCGGCGAAGTCCTAAGGTGGTAGGCGAAACAAGCACGATTCCGTTAAAGAAAAGCCAGTGACTTGCCTGCAATTCCAACGCCAAACCCGAAACGCGCGTTGTGCCGTAACTTTCGCCAATCAGATACTTGGGCGACGTCCAGCGATTGACGCGGGTAATAAAGGTGTTAATCCATGTAGCCAGATACTTGACGTCTTCATTTACACCGAAGAACTGTTTACTGTCCGTTTCCTTGTCCAAAATCCGCGAGTAGCCTGTATTTACTGGATTGACATACACAATATCCGCTACATCTAATATCGAATAGGGATTGTTTTCCGTTCCGTAGGGCATGATGGGGTATCCCTCGTCGTCTATTTTCAGGAGCGAGGGGCCTGTATAGCCTAATTGCATCCATACGGAAGCCGAACCGGGGCCGCCGTTGAAAGAAATAACGAACGGTCTCATGTCTTTATTCTTGATACCGTCTCGTTCGTAATACGTGTAATTCACCGCTGCGATGGCTTTCCCTTCGCTGTCCCAAACAGGTTGCATGCCTGTTGTAGCGGTGTAAGCGATAGCCTGTCCTTTGATCGTTGTTAGATGCTTGGTAACAACTACCGTGTCCGGGTTGATGGCTTTCTGTGCCGGTAGTGTCTCTGTTAGAGCGACACAAACCCATAAAAGTGTAAACAATCTTCTCATAACTTTCATAATGTCTAATTAAAATTGTGCAAACATATCATTTTATTTTTAAATAAACTTAATTTGCAGATAAAATAATGCATTTTTGATTCGATATATACTAAAAGATTATTCTACTACCGCGACTTTATCTATATTTGCGGCCTAAAAATATATTAACATTCAATTTATTATGGAAGACAAATTAGGCATATACATTTCTTTCTTCGCTTATATGGCGGCTCTCTTAGTGATAGGCGGATATTTCTACAAGATATCCAAAAGCGGCATTTCTTCTTATTTTTTAGGAGGCCGGGAAATGGGGCCGTGGGTAACGGCGCTGAGCGCTCAAGCGTCGGACATGAGCGCATGGTTGTTTATGAGTTTACCGGCTGCGGCTTATTTGTTCGGTTATCAGGCTTGTTGGATTGCTATCGGATTAATTATAGGTACGTATCTGAACTGGAAAATCGTTGCCCGTCGTATCCGTAATTTCTCCTATTGCTTTGGCGACTCCATCACGATACCGGAATATCTGCAGAAACGCTTCCAAACCAATTCGCCGGCCATCCGGTTTATATGTTCCGCCATTGTATTGATTTTCTTCCTGCTTTACGTAGCCTCCGGATTCAGCGCCGAATCCAAACTATTTGAAGAACTGTTCGGGCTGAACTACCGGACAGCTTTATTTATCAGCGCCCTCACCGTTTTGATTTATACCTTTCTGGGCGGCTTCCGGGCGGTTTGCTGGACGGACGCCTTCCAGAGTTTGATTCAATTCTTTACCATAATTATTGTTCCCATCATCCTGTTCGGCAAAATCTCCGACGCCGGTATTTCTCAAGTCATATCCGGCGAATTTATATTCGGCACGTTCTTCTCTTCTCAGACCGATAATTTTATGGGCGAGATTGTTTCCGGCTTAGGCTGGGGGCTGGGATATTTCGGGATGCCTCATATCTTGGTACGCTTCATGGCCATCCGTTCGGCAGACGACATCCGGCGTTCCCGCATCATCGCCATGGCGTGGGTATCCATCTCCCTGTGCGCCGCCGTGGCGATAGGCATATTGGGCAAGGCGTATCTTTCGTCTCAGGGATTTGTTTACGAAAATCAGGCGGCGGCCGAACGTATCTACCTGCATTTTGCCTCCGAATTGTTTTATTCCTGGATGAGCGGTATTCTGCTGTCGGGCATCTTGGCCGCCGTGATGAGCACGGTATCCGCCCAACTCTTAGTGGTAGGCTCGGCGATGGTGAACGACCTGTATATGGCTATCCGCAAAAACACTTCCGAGAAGAAGTCTGTTTTACTCAGCCGTGTATCCATTTTCATTGTAACGGGAATAGCCATTTTGCTTGCCTGGTTTCCGGAGAGCACGGTTATGGGATTTGTTTCGTACGCCTGGGCCGGTTTCGGCGCCACGTTCTCGCCCGTCATTCTGCTGTCTATTCTGTGGAAACGTCTCACGTTATCCGGCGCATTAGCGGGGATGGTATTGGGAGGCATCAGCGTTATCTTGTGGGAATCCGTCGATTTGTATTCCATAACGGGTTACAGTCCTATTGTACCTTGCTTCATCTTCTCCACCATCGTTGTTATAGCGGTTTCTCTCTGGGATAAAAAACCTTCTGCAGACGTAACGGAATGTTTTGACAAGGCATCTAAGATGTAAAATCGGGTAGAAAAAAGAAGGAAACACGCATCAGACGAGCTTTGATGTAGCTCCGAGGGGAATCGAACCCCTATTTAATGTTTAGGAAACACTCGTTCTATCCGTTGAACTACAGAGCCTTATGTGTTTTGTTTCAAAATATAAACCGCATTTTGTAAGACCAAACTACTTTGGGTCGCAAAAGTATATTTTTTTTAGCAGACTGACAAGTTTGCATTGTTTCGGCAGGGCAACCGTAAGTCCTATAAACACTATGCCCGGAGAGAACCGGAACAGGTATTCGACAGCGCTGTCAATCAGGTATGCGTCCGAACCGAGAAGGCGGGCTACCGTATAAGGAAACGCCATGAATAGCAGGAAAAACAATCACTACTGAGCGACTAAAATTCAGCGATAAAAAGATAGTCAAAAACATTTATTCGGTCAGACAATATTCAAACAAATCATCCAATCATGGGATGAGCTTCAATTATTTTCACTATCAAAGGCAAAATTCTCTCCCACAAAGTCTAACCGGCGAAATAATTCTCCCAGACCTTCATCGTCGCTAAAACGCTTATGCAGCATCAGTCGGTATGGATAATGAAAGACAGGGTGCAATTGCCGATTTGTGCATCAAAGTCCCTTGGCGACATGAACCTAAGCCCGGATACTGTTTGGCTTCCTTGATGAGTTCTCTTATCTTCTATCCCTT
>JAISZY010000074.1 GCA_031284375.1 Tannerellaceae bacterium
CAAACGGATGTTTTTCTTGAAGCAATTGTTTATTATCTGGAACATGATGATTTTTTAGATTAGTTTTATGAGATATAAAATAAAGACTGCTTTCCTTCCCTAATTTGGAAAAGATGTATATGATGATTGAAAATCTCCGTATCTTTACGGGCGATAACCGTAAAGAAAGATGTAAAAAAACAGGACAATGAAACAGAAACACCTGAAAATACTGCTTGTCGCTTCACTTTTCATCGTCGCGTGCGGCTGGCAAATATACAACCGCAGGAAAGCCGTCCGGCAAACGCTTGAAACGACAGCCTCTTATATCCCCGTAAGCGCGAGGATAGAAAGCGTTTACCCTACGGGACGGGGTTTTCGCAGAGGTACCATCATCACCGTGATTTATACTCATGAAGGCGCGGAATATATTAAAACCCTCACCAGGGGAGGCGGTTATACCAAAGGGCAGTACAGAAGGGGGGATACCCTCTCCCTATATATAACCCCCGCTAACCCGGAGGAGCTAATAGACAAGGCTTTACTGAATAACCGGTATTAATCTTTCTGGCGTTTTTATCCGCCCACCGGCGCACCCAATGAATGAATATGTGCGTTCTGTCCGAAAAACAGGATATTTTTCTATTTTGAGAACTTATTTGCCCACGGTTATACTAATATTGATATTATTTATTACCTTGTGTTGTACGTTATTTGATGTAAGGCAAAACAAAGCAGACGAGAGAAGCTCGCTCGTTTCCACTTTTACGCCTTTTCATTCATTTCTAATTCTTAAAATTTATGATTCTAACGAAGATTTCAGTAATCCGCATAGGTCTTAAGGATTTGTCACATTGTCTTCCGGAAATCATTGCTATCATTTTTAAAATCATTATGATGAACTGTTGAACTCATTACAATGATCTCCATAAGTGATTGCAATGCTTTATATAAATTTTACTATCGGATTGTATGCAAATTGACCAAATTTAGAATTAGTTAGAGATTATTTTATTCCCATAAACCGTTCATAATCTGTTATACTGATTAGATGAGTCAGCCCTACCCTCCGTTTTATCCGTCGGAATATGTGGTAAAACAAGTTTTATCTGTACCTTTGTATCTTGATAAAAACAAATGTTAATATAACATCAATATGGATCGATATTTAATTATAAAGACAAGGGATGAGTTATTACGTATCAAGATAGGTCAGATTCTTTTTTTCGAGGCAGATCGGAACTACACGAAACTCCTTTTATCTAATGGGATACAGTTTACTTTTGCCATAAATATCGGGAAAATAGAGGAGATTCTGGAGAAACAAGTAACCGGTAGCAGCAATATACTGATACGTGTAGGTAAAAGTTATATCATCAACAAAAATCATATATTGCAAATAAACCTGCCCAAACAACGGCTCTTACTGCTCACGGCCGAAGGTAAACCGAAAGAGTTGATTATATCTAAAGATCCCCTGAAGACATTGAAAGATTCGTTTGAAAAAGAAATAGGGAAGACCGAGGATACGCAAGGCCATGATAATTAAAATAGGAAAAGCAAATGATAACGACTATGTGGTAAACGATTCCCATGTGAGCCGGCACCATGCTCAACTAACCCGCGACGTAGACGGCTGCTTACTGTTGATAGACATGGATTCGGCAAATGGGACATACGTAAACGGAAGCCGGATAGCCCAAAAAAGAGTTTCGCCAACAGATTCGGTTAAGTTGGGAGATCGTTATAGCCTCAAGCTCCCGGAGGTATTAAAAAGCAGAAATGATTATAGCGAAGAATTTATCGCCCTGAGAGGAGTATACAATAAATATATCGAGCAAAAAGTCAAAATACAATCGTCCAACCAATTCAAAACACGGGTGTATCAGTCCTTGCCCTTCGCGCTTACCGGACTTATCGGAGTGAGTATTGGATTTATGGGAAAAGGAAATCCGGTCTTGTGGGGAGTCAGTCTTTTTGTAGCCGTATGTGCGCCGGTGGTTGGGATATATCTGGGGGCTAAGCAGTCGGCCAAGATACCCGGTCAGTTGCAAGACCTTGCCAACCGTTTTAAAATAGATTATGTATGCCCCAAATGCGGAACGTTTCTGGGCGAGATTCCCTGGGAATCTTTGATTAACAAAAAACAATGCCCCGTGTCCTCCTGCAAAGCCAAATGGGTAAACGAATAAACGACATTTTGTATCCAAAAGATATACCTTTTGTACATCAAACAAGCCGGTTCGATTATTCGGAATAAATCCGGGCCGTAAGTAGTTTTCTTTTATAGTATCTTTGTGGAATAATAAATTATTAAAAACAATTTATATGCAAGAAGAAGAATATACATTCGTTACAATAGATGACACCGACGCCCTATTATCGGATGCCGTTGTTATTGATATGGATAGTGACGATGGTCTACTGGGGGCAGTTGTTATTGATGATAGCATGGATAATTCCGATTTTATAACTTTATCGGACGACACAATCATGCTTTCGGATGCCGATATGATAGATTCATATTCCAGTGACATAAGCGATATGGACATTTCGATTATGGTATGATATCCGTAAAATGTCCGCATTGCCACGTAGGATTGAAGGTAGACGAAGGGAAACTACCTCCGGGAGTTACATCCTTTAAATGTCCTAAGTGCAAAGGCCTTATACCCATCTCCATGCTTTCAGAGAAAGAAGGAGATGGTTTTTCTTCGTCCGATAATACAATCGTTATTCAACCGGTAAAGACTACAACGGGGAAACTAACCGTAATTGCAGATGTCCATACCGAGGAACAAATGTTCCCCCTCCGGGAAGGAATCTTTATCGTTGGCCGTAAATCATCCCATCCCTCACGTGCAACAATCTGTATTCAAACGTCCGATCGGTCGATGAGCCGCGAACATATCCGTATCGAAGTGAAAAAAGATGTCAGGGGAGGATATAAACACTACCTATCCGATAATAATAGCAAAAACCATACGTTATATAATTGTAATTTCTTAGGAAATGAAGAAGTAGTGATATTGAACAATAATGACGAAATCATTATCGGACATACGGTACTTCGCTTTAATGAATAATAAAAATGGCTATTATGAATATAATGATTGGAAAACCTTATGCAGTCAGCGAAAGAGGTTACAAATTAAACAACGAGGATTCTATTTATCCTTCTCCGGAAGCCGTAAACAGCAACCAGAAACTGTTTTTGATGTGCGATGGCGTAGGGGGAACAGAAAAAGGAGAAATAGCCAGTTCTATGACATGCGATTATTTCTCTACCTATTTTTCGTCTATGCTGACGGAAGAAAATCCTACTCCCGAATTTATACAGAAAGCTATACAGTATACCGAAGCCCATTTTGACACCTATGTGGCAGAACATTCGGAAGCCCAGGGGATGGCCACTACACTGATTATGCTTTATATCGGAACAAACGGCGTTACATTGGCGCATGTAGGAGACAGCCGCATCTACCATATTCGTAACGGAGAGATACTTTACCAAACAGAAGACCACTCCTTAGTTAATTCACTTGTAAAAATGGGAAAAATAACACCTCAGGAAGCGCGCAACCACCCGAAAAAAAATGTGATTTTGCGTGCCATACAAGGAACAGACAGGTATACGGAAGCCGATGTGGTATTAATACAAGATGTACAGCCCGGCGATTATTTCTTTATGTGTACGGACGGAGTGCTGGAAAATCTTACAAATGAAATGCTTGCCTCTATCTTCAAAGAACAGACAACCTCCGAGGTCATCAAAGATACGTTGATGGAATCTTGCGATGGGAAAACAAACGATAATTTTTCTTTCTACATTATTCCTATTCAAAATATACAGGATTCCGTTGGATATAGGCAAAATCTTCTCTCATTCCTTTATTCTTTTATTTAAAAAACGTATTTTTGGCGTATAATTAATTGCGCTGCGAATGAATTTGCCTGTCGGTCATTATCTTCAAAACAAGAAATACCAACTACTACAAGTAGTTGGGCAAGGTGGCTTCGGTATAACCTATAAAGGTATTTTGTTTACGGAAGTGAAAGGCCCATTAGGAACTATCAAGACGGAAGTACCTATCAGCATCAAAGAATATTTCTTCAAAGATTATTGTTATAGAGCGCCGGAGGAAGTTAGCGTACATGTCCATACAGAGACGGGGCAGTTTCTTTTCCAGAAATTCAAAGAAAAACTCATAAAAGAAGCCCGGATTTTGTCGGAGGTAAACCATCCGCACATTGTTCATGTGCTCGATGTTTTTGAAGAAAATAATACGGCCTACATTGCTATGGAATATATTTCCGGATATTCGTTGAAATATCTTTTGGAAAGAAACGGAATCTTTCCGGAAACAAAAGTCCTGAAATACACACATCAGATAGGAAAAGCGCTACAATTTGTTCACGAAAAAAATGTTCTGCATTTAGACATAAAACCAAGTAATATTCTTATTGATAAAAACGACAACGCTCACTTGATTGACTTCGGCGTAAGCAAAAGATACGATGTGGAAAATACGGAAACCAGCGCCACGATGCTGACCCTCTCGAAAGGTTTCGCCTCCGTGGAACAATACGACAACGAAGGAACCCATTTGTTTTCCCCTTGCCCGGATATTTATTCGCTGGGAGCCACCATGTATAATCTGCTGACAGGGAAGATTCCTACGGAATCTATTCTGAGAGCGACCCGCGTTTTTCCGAAACCTTCGAAACTGAACCCGACCATCACACCCGATACGGAAAACGTTATCCTGAAAGCCATGCAGATTAATCCGGCCGACCGTTTTCAAACAGTAACGGAAATGTTGGCCTTATTAGCCGTTCCTCCCGCTGAAGAAAAGCCGGCAAATAACTATCCGGAACCACATTCGCCCAACGAAAATGGGGACGAAACCGTATTCGTTGATTCCCCCCATACGCGTTTTTCAGAGAAGAAAAATGTACAAACACCAACAGACGGCAGCCATGAAGAGGATAAGAAAAGAAAGAAAGGTGTATTAATTTTTTCTTTAATTTGTATATTTGCATCGTTGGGAGCTTCGGTTTTCATACTTGTCGGAAAAGGAAACGATT
This sequence comes from Tannerellaceae bacterium, assembly GCA_031284375.1. Taxonomy (GTDB): domain Bacteria; phylum Bacteroidota; class Bacteroidia; order Bacteroidales; family Tannerellaceae; genus DFXE01. Next base: position 5,068 of record JAISZY010000074.1, read on the forward strand.
CTACTTCCTCCCCGATGGAGTTACCATCGGAAATTCTTACGGAAGAGAGTCCCGTTGGCCAAGAGCCGGCAAATAATACGGCGAATGAAGAGAACCGGACAGGACTGTTTGGAGAGAATCTTCAAAAAAAGCAAACGCCTCGGCAAGAGAACCAGGAAACTTCCACAAAGCCTGTCACCAATGACGTAACGTCCGGATTGACAATCCTACCGCAAGTAACAAAAGGCGAAGGGGAAATAGAAGCGGAATATACGGCATTGATAGCGTCGGGAAAAGAAAAGATGAATGTAGGCAATTATGCCGAAGCAGATGATGATTTTTATAATGCTATATCCCTTAAAGCAACCAATGAAGTGAAACAATTACTTATTTCTAATGCGGCGAAAATAAAGGAAAAAGAAATTGCAGAAAAAGTTGCTTTATATGAAGAAAAAACAACCTTCGGGAAATATAAGATAGTACGTAAAAAATTGACAGGCAAATACGGAGCGATTGACGACAAAGGAGAAGAACAAATACCCTGCAAATATGTCTTTGTAGGTAATGCCGGTGAAAACCGGGCTTTTCAGCGAGAAGACAATCTGTTCGATATTTATAATATGAATGGAATATTGATAAAAACGGATGTAACGTATTAATAATTATTGTTTATGAAGAAACTGTGGATGTTAATGATATACATGATGGTATTTCCTGTGTGTATAATGGCTCAACAGCAAACCGAATATAATAAAAGAGGAGACGAGGCAATGGAGCGTTTGGATTACGACGACGCCCGCCTGTTCTACGGAGAAGGTATGCCGTACTGCGATATGTACAGTATCCGTAAACTAACAACCATCTGGATAACCAGTGAAGCAATGCGCACATCTATGTACAACCTCATGAACAGGTGCTTGAGTTGCCTGAATGTGAAAGCAACAGAAAACGACACAACAGCTATATCGCTCCTGATACGCTATTATACGGAAGGGATAGGTACAGCCCGAAGCGCCGAAATGATGACTTACTGGACAGAACAGTTGGAAGAAATTAATAAACCCGTAGTTAAACCGGACGAATCACCGGAAATGACTCCGCCGCCGGTAAGACATCCTATAACCTACTTCGCCGGATATACATTTTCTGTTTTATCTCCGGCAGGGATTACAATAGGCGCGGCAGGCAAACGCCTCGGAGGATATCTCCGCTTCAAGACCAACCTGTCTTTTCAGGCTTACGAAGGGAGTTTTACCGGTATAAGCCCAACGAATATACCGGAGGGAACTTTTCTAAAGCCGGTATTTCTGCCGGAGGGAAAAACGATAGAAAAGAAATCTAATTTCTATACTGTAACGGGAGGATTAGTGGTCCGGTATAAACCGTTCAATTTTTCTATTGGTTTGGGATATTGGCAAAGAGACGTGATGTATAAGTATGCGGAAATAGATGATATCGAAAACGAAACAGGCAACTATTTCTGGTATAAACATGCCGACGCCTCCTACAAAGGCATAGCTGCCGATGTGGATGTTACGATGCAATTCGGTAAATTTTATGTCTCTGCCGGTTGCAATCTCTTAAACTACGTTGGCGAGAATAATAAATTGAAACTGATTCCGGATTTGAATGCAGGGGTAGGTATATTCTTTTAAATAAAACGGATATGAAATACGTATATAAATTATTCATGGTCTTCGCAGGCGCCGCTTTGTTGTCCGGTTGTTTGGATGACCCGGAGATATCGAAAGATATTATCAACGGAGGCGTACCCGAAATTACGACCGATTCCATTCACCTGATAAAGGCTAATTCGATAGAAGCTTCTGCCGTTATCTTCAAGCATAATGGGGCGCGTGCAACCCGATATGGATTCTATGTGAACAAGGAAAACGAAAGCGAAAAGAAAAGATTTGACGCACCAACGGCTCCCCTCGATAATGGAAAAATAGAATTTAAGATAACGCTAACCGACCTGGAACCAAGCACAACGTATATAATCCGGGCATTCGCTACAAATCAGGTAGGCGAAGGGTTGGGCGCCGAATTAAAGAGAACCACCACCAACGGTCTGGGCAGCATAAAAACTCTGAAGCCGGATAGCATAAAAGGAACATCCGCTATTGCGGGTGGTCATATCATAGAACCGGGAGAAGGGGCGATTATCGAACAGGGACTTTTCCTCTCCCGTCGGCCGGATATGTCTCTTCGCAGCACGCTACCCTCGCCTCTGAAGGTAGATTCTTTTATTTTTAAAATAACGGAACTCGACACAATGACCACCTATTATATACAAGCCTTTGTAACGAACAACTTCGGAACCTTCACCGGCAATATAGATTCGATTACCACCAGAAGCGGGAAGCCGGAATTTGGCGCTTTTCACATCTTGGAATGGGGATTTGAGGATGCCTCTTACACGGCGGAACTGCTGACAGACGGAGATTCTCCCATTACATCAAAAGGCGTTTGTTGGTCGGAAACATCTTCCCCAACCACAGACGACCAGACGAGCTTGAATACAACCGACAACTTTTCCGGAACAATTCTGGGCTTAAAACCATTCACCAAATATTATATCCGGGCATTCGCCACGAACGAAACATTCGGTACGGCTTATAGCGAAACCATAGAATTTACAACGCGAAACAATCAGCCGATTGTAGAAACTACGGAAATTCTCAGTGTATCGAACGGTACGGTCGAAATCAGCGGAAATGTATTAAGTGCAGGAATGGGAAATATTACCGTTGCCGGATTCTGCTGGTCGGTATATCCCAATCCTTCCATACTGAATTACAAACAAGACATAACCTCCAGGGAAGGAGAGTTTCTCGGTCATATCGGCCCATTGAGAGGAGGAACAACTTACTATATCCGGGCATTTGCCCAAAACAGTAGCGGACAGACGGCATACGGAAGAGAATTAAGCTTTGATACACCCGTCGTCTTTGCCTCCATGTCTCCTTTTGCCGGCGATATGCGTCTGCCCAATTCTACGGCCTCCTTCGTGATTGGCAATACGGCCTATCTTCTGGGCGGAGACAAAGGATTGGATTATACCAACGAACTCTGGGCCTACAATGTCGGCGACAGATGGGATCCTGTGTCTTCTTTCCCCGACACGCCGCGAAAATGGCAAACGGCAGCCGTTGTAAACAATACGGCATACGTATTCGGCGGATTCGATAAGAACAATAATTATACGAATACGATGTATCGTTACCTGCCCAATCAAAACCGTTGGGAGCATATCCCAACCTCCTTCGGGCCCGATCCGATGCACTCCTCGGTAAGCAGTTCCATCAGCACCTCGGCCTATTTTGTGGGAGGCTACCGGGATAGCATATTAAACGAAGTATGGAGATTTGATACCTATTTACACGGTTGGGAGCGGAAGGCCAACTTCCCGATAAAACAATATAACGGAATTGCCGTAACAATAAATGAAATTGTGTACGCCGGATTAGGACAAACCAGCGCCGACGGAACGGTTTCCTCCCGCAGATTATGGTCATCCTTCGGCAGCTTCAACACCTGGGCGGAAGAAGAACCTCTGCCCTCCTCTGCGGGTAGCGTGCGCGGAGGCGTAGCCTATCAAGACGCTATTTATGTGGTAGATAATACCGGAACTATCTGGAAATATCATGTTGCGGAAAAATTCTGGACGGAAAAATCGAAGCTCCCCTCAAGCAACCGGGGAGACTATCTGCATTGCATGTTCGTCTTGAACGATATGATTTACATAGGGCTGGGAGCCTCCCAGAAATCCCTTTTGAGGTACTACCCTGCCTGGGATAATTAAAACGACGCAATCTACCATATTCTCCCGATGTTACGTTTAAAAATTATCCTCTGTGTTGTTCTTCCGGCTTTATTCATCCTGCCGCTTTCTGCGCAGAAGGTGGGACTTGTTTTAAGTGGAGGAGGCGCCAAAGGAGCTACACATATAGGAGTTATCAAAGCATTGGAAGAAAACCATATTCCGATAGATTACATTACAGGCACCTCGATAGGCGCCATCATCGGCAGTTTGTATGCCGTGGGGTATTCGCCGGACGAAATGCTCGAACTATTGCTCTCCGACGAATTTGGCTATTGGCAAACAGGTACGATAGAAAGCGACTACATCTATTTTTTTAAGAAACCGGAAGACACACCCGAAATAACGCATTTTACGGTTTCCATATCCGATTCTCTCCGGATTAAAACCAATATATTCCCTCAAAGCCTCGTTAATCCCATACAGATGAACCAGGCCTTTATGGAACTTTTCGCACAGGCAACGGCCAAAGCAAGCTGGAATTTCGACAACCTGTTTGTCCCCTTCCGCTGCGTAGGCTCCGACATCTATAACAAAAAGCCGATAGTCTTCCGAAACGGCGACTTGGGCGACGCCGTACGTGCTTCGATGACTTTCCCGCTTGTATTCAAACCGATATGGAAAAACGGCGTTCCGCTTTTTGACGGAGGTATTTACGACAATTTCCCCCTAAGCCCCATGAAAGAAGCCTTTCAGCCCGATTTTATCTTCGGATGCGCCGTAGCCGGAACGCAAATCAAGCCTTCCGAAAATATCTACAATCAGCTTGAAATGATGATTATGCAAAAGACGGAATACGATATTCCGGAAGAAGAAGGTATGATGTTAAAATTCAACTTTCCCAATGTTTCACTCTTAGACTTTCCCCGTGCAAAGGAACTTATGGATACAGGCTACAACCGTACCCTTGCGTTGATAGACTCGCTAAAAAAACGCATACCCCGCGAAGTATCCATAGAAGAAATAACCCAGCGCAGAGAAACTTACAAAAAAAGCCTGCCGCCTCTTTTTTTCCGAAACATATACATCACCGGAGTAAACGAATCGCAGGAATCTTACATCAAAGCGCAATTGCACCGGGATATAAACGGCGTCTTTTCGATGGAAGAATTTAAGCAGGCTTATTTCAAAATGCTTACTTATTCCAAAATCAAAGAAATTATACCCCATGCCTTGTTCAACCGGAAGGAGAGGATTTTTGACCTCCATCTGGATGTAACCATGAGCGACGACATCAGCATAGGATTTGGAGGGAATGTATCGTCTCATCAGGCCAACCAATTATTCTTAGAAATCGGATATCAGAACATATCCTCTTTCGCTACCGACCTCCATGCAGACTTTCAGGTAGGTAATTCGTTCGACGGCATATTGCTCAACAGCCGTTTTTACCTGCCTACCCGCATCCCGTCCTACATCAACGCGCAAGGCATTTTCTCGAACAAAAAATACTCCGAAAGCCAATTCCTTTTTTACGAAGATCTCGTACCATCCATCATCAAACAAAAAGAACTCTATATAAGCCTCGCCTTCGGATTCCCCTACAAAAGACGGGCAAAATTTGAAACAGGCTTCTCTTACGGAAGCCTGAACGATTACTACTTCCAAACATCTGCCATATCTTTTCCCAATGCCGTATTCGACCACAGCCGGTACAATGTGCTGAATACGTTTGTTCGCGTAGAACGAAACTCGTTGGACTACAAACTATACCCCACCAGCGGAGAAAGATGGCGGCTGAACGGCATGTATGCCACCGGAACGGAAAACTATACGCCGCCGCCCGGCGTAGCACAAATAAAACTTGTAGGAGAAAGGTATCATTGGTGGATGGCCAAAGGCAACTGGCTGCGTTATCAGGTGATAAATCAAGATTTCAATATAGGCTTTTCGGGCGAGTTTGTGCTCTCCAACAAAAGATTGCTGCAAAATTATACGGCTTCCGTATTACAAGCGCCGGCTTTTACACCAACGCCCCATAGCAGTATTGTTTTCAACGAAGCTTTTCGAGCCAACCAGTACATAGCCGCCGGAATATCACCCATTCTTAAACTAAGCCGGATCGTGCACGTGCGAGGTGATTTTTTCTGTTTCACCCCGTTACAGACTATCCGGAAAAAGAGCGAACTTATAAACAACGAATACATCTATACGCCCTACTACGACGGTTTTCTAAACTCCTACAGAGTAATGGGCGAGATCGCCATGGTTATCCAGTTGCCGTTTGCCACCCTCAGCGCTTACGTCAACGGATACAGTTATCCAAAAGACAATTTCAACTTCGGCGTAAACATCGGTTATCTGCTATTTAATCCCCGGATGCTGGATTAACGTCCGGTTCGAGAGGATCATATTATCAGGACGCCCTTAGGAAGCCGGTCGATGCGATAGACGGCTTCGCCCACGCCTTTCTGCACCCGGAAAAGCAACGCACCGGTTGGCGAATAGATAGTTATCTGCTCGGCAGCCTCATGCGCCGCCTTGGTTCCGGCGAGAACGTGCAGGGGAACGTGTTCTTCCGTAGCGGTGGCTTTGCCTTGGTAGACAGGTTGGCCTTGCAGGTTGTAGATGCGAAAGCGTTCTCCCTGTATAAGACCGTTGAGCGATTCGATCATCGCTCCGTTTGTTACTTCATGTACTCATGCGAGGCTGGAGGCTGCGTTCGGCAGGTCGGCTTGTGTGTCCCGTCTCGGTCCGCGTGCCTCGGCGTTTTGCCGGATGGCATGATCCGGCGACCAGGCCGTTGGCTATGGCCACGTCGCGAACGTTCTCTACCGTCGCATCCACACGCGCCGTACCGTCGTTGTATACCCTTACGTCCCGGATATTGGAGAGGAAAGGATGTGCTGCGCCATCGTTCCGGCATTGCTTGAGATGATTTCCAGGCAAATGCTCAACACATACGGAAAGCATTTTTTATTCATAATATATTATATACGTTATTTTCGTACTTATCGCACCATTCATAGAGATATACGCGTGCTTATCTCCGATGATGAGCTTTGTGTTGTTTAGCCAGGATTCATAGCAACCTACCGGGTATAGGCTGCTATGAACGCTTAGATAGCGGCTCGCATAAGACCTTGTCAGGCCGTCGAGCCATTTGTAGACGTATTTACATCCATTGGTTATATCTTCGTCCAATTGCCTCAAAAACGCCTTATTGTTCGCTTCGATGTTTGTTGCAATTAGGTAGGGGTTTTTCTGGTCATCCTTGAGTATACCCGGATAAACCTTCTCGTAGTAATTTTGAGTTTCTTTACTAAACATCTGATAGTATACAATTTCTTTCTCTTCCATGTTATATTTGTTTTTATAATTCATAATTTTCTAATTCATAAATTAAGCCTATCATTCTTCCTTTATCGTGGGAAAATCAGGAGTATCGTATATTTCAAATTGAACAATATCTCTTGTGGCAATAAATATGACGCCATACCCGTCACCTTTATAATTGTCATCAATAATAAGGTCTCCAGCAATATTTTCAATTTTAACGTCATCTTTAGTAAGATTATACTCCTTAAGTATTTTATCAATATCATCACAATAGGCGATAACATTTGCGTAATATGCCTTTCTTCTAATTTGTATATTCCCTTCGACAAATACTACTTTGTCTATCCCCTGGCGTGATTGAGGCTTGTTGCGAGTTATTCCCCAAATATCATTCAACAAGGTGTGAATCTCACCCGTCTTTGGGATGGTGCTTTCAAACATTGTTATAAAGTAGTTGTCTGCATTGATACCTGATTTCTCAAAAACTCCACTCTTGTTTAAAAGTAGCTCTGTTTGTATTATTATTTCTTTTAATACAGGGTTGTCATCATTTTCAAACCTTTTATATTCCTGTATTGCATAAGCCAATAAATATACAGCTAAATCCGGATTACGGACATGTCCACTCGAATATGCAAAAGACAATTGCATGTAAAGTAGACATTTTGTTCGACGAGATTCATTCTGAATAAATTTCTTTAAATCTATTTTGGATTCTTTGAATAATGCATCTATCCTTTTTTCATGGTTATTAATTTCCGTATTTATTTTTGTATAAATCGCATCCTTTATTTCTCTTATTTCTGTATTAGTACTTTCTTTAATATCCTTAACCTGTGCATAATTACTTACAACGATAAACGTTGCAAGGATGCCGATAAAGACCAATATAATATGATCGCTTGTTATCACTTCGCAACTAATTCGTAGTGCAATATCGATTCCGAGCAAAATAATTAGTATTCCAAATAGCCAATAACTAATACACTTGCTAAAGAAATCCCTCATTTTTTTGTTATGTTTAATTTGAACATATCCTTATCGTATCCAACCCATATCTTGTTTTGGATACTTTCTTTTTCTTGGAGCATACCTGTTTTCGATAAAATATTTTCTTTACATTCGCGGATTTTCCTCGGCACAAGCTGTCCGCGATTTTTCGGTATAGATTCTCTTTCATGTACAAAATAAATTATTCTACAATTATCCCTCTTGATTTGTTTTCCAAGTAACTCCCACCACATCTTATCTGTTTCACCAAGAGAAGATCCGAATATACATATCAGATTTGCAGTATTAAAAAAAGTCGTACATGTTTCATTGATTCCAGTCCCCCCACCTTTGTTTGTTTTAGGCTTTATTATTACATCCAATAAATCTTCATTTGTTTTAAAGGATTCATTTTTAATCTGAGAAATGTCATTTACGCCCAAAAGGATTGTACTATTTTCCACTGCGACTCCATGTATGTGCACGATTGTAGATAAGTTCACATTTTTGCTATTGATACTATTATTCCCTAACAGCATCATTTTGTCTGCTGTAAAGTTGAGTAATTTTTCAATTGTTTGTGAATAATTGAAATTAATTATATTAACAATCCATTCCTCATTACTCTTACCGGCCAAGTAACTGCTAATGCTATTCTTGTCTTCGTTAGACAAATATTCCCAAGGATGTATAAAATCTTTGGACAATTTTAATTTTTCTTTGTCGGATGATATTAATCTCTCCTCTTCTAATCGTATGTATTTTGATAGCCCATCGGAGATTTTATAATAAAAATCCTCAAATTCTTTCGCTGAATTGAATTTGTCAGTGTACTCCCCTAATGCGGATTCTAAATCGGCCCATGTATCAAAGGGCGTTTTCTCTACATCTTCAATCCATCTCTTAATTCTTCCCTTAATACTTTCATTAATCCCATCATAAAATCCATTTTTATTTGATTGTTCTTTAAAATATTCATAAAAGTCTTTATAACTTGTTTTTAGCCCAATATTTAAGTCAAAACCATTCCCAATGATATACAGCACATTCATAAATTATTTAGTTAAAATCCTTATTGCTTTGTCTTTCATCTCTTGTATAGTTTTAAATCTATCGTATTTCGATATCTGTTTTTTATTTAAATGATGCGTTTATTTTTTGTGGTCAGAATGGGTCATAATAATTTGATGTATTAATATTTTTTTTCTTGTATTTAAGTTTGTCTTTATTTGATAAAATCCAGTCCTCTCCCTTTCTCGTTAGTTTGCAGAATGAAATTGCATTTCCATATTCGTCGTCTTTTGGAGTAATTTCTATAAATCCGTCTCTATCTAATTCGCGTAAACTTATACTCGCCTCTATATTATCGAATCCTCTATTTTGTAGCATTTTAGTTTTTACTGTATAGAAACTAACACCCTCCCCGACAACCGCGTCCTCTGCTATTGACACAAGAAAAGCAATATTACATTCGCTTAATTCTTTTATTGGGATATTATCGACAATCTTTTTTGAGCCAGATTGTTTTTGAAATGCTTTTATTTTTTTTGTAATAGCACTCTTGAGTTCAACAAAATCGCTTGTTGCCTCTGAACTATACTCTATAATACTCATGTGGCTCACATCAAACGGATAAGCTCCTTCTCTCTCATTCTTGCAACAAACCATGATAACATCTTTTTTGAGCGCAAAGGCAAATCCTAATTCATACCAAACATTTGGATTGTCCGTTGTAATATCCGCGAAGCATATAGAGCAATTGGATATTCCATCTTCTATATCTCTAATGATATTCTTTGTTCCTGGATCTTTGTCTACCCTATAAGGTTCAAATCCTGCATTTTTAATCGAAGGCTCAAATTCGTTCGAATACCGTTTATTGTATTTTTCATTAAAGGGTTGTATCACAAAACATTTCTCCATGTCATTTATTTATTTAATATTTCTAAATTACTTTCCCCCTAAAACCATTTTGAGTAGATAGTCCCTTTTGTTTGGGGATACTGCAAAAGCCCTGTTGTCTTTGAGTTGTCCGCTTGTTTCTTCATATCAAAAACATAGCGTATAATCGCGTTATTCATAGGTTATTAATTTTTAGTACCGTTTTTCGTACCAAAGATACAAAAAGTACGAAAACATAACTCAAAAACATCCAAAAATACGAAAAAAGACCAAATCGAACCGGAGTAGAACCCGCTTTAAACAAGAAAACCCGCTGTGAAGCGGGTTTCTTTGCGGAAGAAGGGGGATTCGAACCCCCGGTACAGTTTCCCGTACGACAGTTTAGCAAACTGTTGGTTTCAGCCACTCACCCATCCTTCCGGTTCGTCTTGAATTAACGTGAGGCAAAGATAGGTATATTCCCGAATACGCAAAGATTTTTCCCATGAAAATGATTTTTTTTTATTTATCGGAAAAACGCGGCTACAGGTCCGGATCCGTCAAATCGTCGAGTATTTCGGCGTGATTGGGCGGCTGTTCTTCGAGTTTCCGGAAAAAGTTTTTCACAAAAAGCGTCTTCTTCTCGTTGTACGGCTCGTTTTTGCTGTGGTAACTGTTGTATATTTTACGTACATAGTTGAGATGCAGTTCGTCGAACAATACCTTCTTCAATATGGGAATCTGTTCGATATCGACATCGTAGAAGAAACTCAGCTTGTCCATACCTAAGTATTTTAAGTCGTCCGGCGACAGATGCAGGCGCTCATACAAAATACGCCCTTCGGGCACATTGTGGCTAAGCAGCGGCAGGAGTGTGAGTACAAGCAGATTATTGCCGTCTATCGTAAAAGCGAAATAGCCTATTATCTTGTCTTCTCCCTTGCAGGGCGCTACGCAGGCAATCAGTTGCATCCCGGCGGGGCCGCGTACTACGCGCTGTATAATCATGAGCGAGAGTACCATAAACTGGTTTCGCAAGATGGGGAAGAGCGTGTCGATGCGTTCCTTGAAGCGATGGATGGCGTGCGACTGTACGTAGATGTCTAATTGCCTGCTATTCGATGCGTTGGGGAAGATTTTGCGCATAGCGATGGTGGCGCCCGTAAAGGGGAGGCTCTTGAACTGTCCCATACCCACGCGGAAAGCCGTGCGCTCCTTGTTTCGGTACTTGAAACGTAACGACTGGCACTCGTGTGTCGTAATGGGTACGATTTGCTGCAAGACGGGGCGGTGCGTAGACGGCTGATGCTCGTCCGAACCCTGTCCGTAGATGCGGAAGTTTGGTTGCGAAATCATCAGCAGCCCGGTTCTGATATGAGCCGATATCGTTTCCTGTACCAGAAGGGCAAGCTCCTGCCTTTCGAACACCTTGCACATCCGCTCCACCACTTTGCGCTGTGGCTCCGAAAGGGATTCTACAAACGATTCGAGCGTAAATACCAGCATCAGCGTTTGCCCTACGGTAGTCATGTCCATCCAGGATACGCCTTCTTCTTCGTTAAAATATTCTCGCTTCAAGTGCGCCATCAATTCCTCCTGTATGTAATGGAGATAGGGTTTCGGCACCTTGTGTCCGGGCATAGCCTGGATGCGCGGAGGCATGATCATGATGCGAAACATGTCTTGTTTCTGACGTTTGGTAAACGAGTCGAACGACGACTCGTCTTCGTTCAATGCCCGGAAGATGCGCCGCGCCGTTGCATAACACGTATCTAAAAAGGTTTTGGACGGTCGCTGCACAAGGAAGTTCTGTCGCGACGGCTGTACTTTCTTTCTTTTCTTATTCTTTGCCATATCTATCAAATTTAAATTATTAATATACATAAAGTGCAGACAAAAATACGTTTTTTTCGCAGTTAATCCTTCTTGCCTGTACTTTTTATCATCGTATTAGTATTTAGCGAAAAAGATAGTACATTTGCGAGCGGTTATAACATTCATTATATCAGCATATCATTTAATAAATAAATAAAAGTAAATGAAACGGTTTCTCTTCGTCGGATTATGGTTATCCTGTTTTTTCCTGCCGGTTGGCGCAGTCCTCTGGGGATACGCTTCCTTTTATACGCCCGGCTTCGCGAACAGGAAAACCATCTATGTGTATATTGACGACCGTAAGGATTTCGGCAACCTCTGTGGCCGGCTGATTGATTCGGCCGGAATGACGCATCCGGCAAATTTCAAACGGCTGGCCGGCCTGTGGAAATATCCGGAAAATATGAAGACCGGACGATATGCCGTCACCCCCGGCATGAACTATTGGACGTTGCTGAACAATTTACGCCGAGGGCAACAAACCGCTACACGGATTACCTTTCATAATATACGTTTGATAGAAGACTTGGCCGAACGGTTGGCCGAACAACTCATGCTCCGTAAAGACGAAATACTCCTCCTGCTGAACAATCCGGACAACTGCCGCTCGCTCGGTTTTACAACCGAAACCATCGGAGCGCTCTTTATACCGGATACCTACGAAGTCTATTGGAATATATCGGTCGAAAACCTTTTGCAACGTATGAAGCGGGAATACGACGCCTTCTGGACAGACCAACGAAAGAAAAAAGCCGCAGCCATCTCCCTTACGCCGGTAGAAGTAGCCATCCTGGCATCCATCGTAGAAGAAGAAACCGCCGCGGCCGACGAATATCCTGTCGTGGCAGGGCTTTACCTGAACCGCCTCCGGCAAGGTATTCCGCTGCAGGCCGACCCAACCGTCAAATTTGCGATAGGCAACTTCTCGCTTCAACGGATATTGTTTGAACACTTGGAGGTCGATTCGCCCTACAATACATACAAATACGCCGGACTGCCGCCGGGACTGCTCCGGCTGCCTTCCGTCCGGGGACTCGACGGGGTATTAAACTACGCCGAGCATCGTTACATTTATATGTGCGCAAAAGAAGATTTTTCGGGACGACATAACTTTGCCGTTACGCTTGCCGAACACAACCGGAATGCCAACCGCTACCGCGCCGAATTGAATAGAAGAAACATATAATTTATATACATGGGAAAACATTTATTCTTGGGAGATGAGGCGATAGCCCAGGCGGCTATCGATGCCGGACTGTCGGGCGTTTACGCTTATCCGGGAACGCCCTCTACCGAAATTACCGAATATATCCAAACATCGCCCGAAGCGAAAGAAAGAAACATCCACAGCCGGTGGAGCGTAAACGAAAAGACGGCCATGGAAGCTGCCTTGGGAATGAGCTATGCCGGAAAACGGGCGCTTTGCTGCATGAAACATGTAGGACTTAACGTTGCCGCCGATTGCTTTATGAATGTAGCCATGAGCGGCATTCACGGAGGTTTGATTATCGTCACCGCCGACGACCCTTCCATGCACTCTTCGCAGAACGAACAAGACAACCGAGTCTTGGGCAATTTTGCCATGATTCCCATGCTTGAACCCTCCAATCAGCAAGAAGCATACGATATGGCGTACAACGGTTTTGAATTGTCCGAGAAATTGGGCTATCCCATCCTCCTGCGCATCACCACCCGTATGGCGCACTCGCGAGCCGGCGTGGAAACCCGTCCACCGAAAGAACAGAACCCGCTGAGCTTCCCCGAAGACGGCAAACAACGCTTCATCCTTCTGCCGGCCATGGCCAGGCAACGCTTCGGCGTTTTGTTGAAAGCGCAGGAAACCTTCACCCGCCATTCGGAGTCGTCCCCCTACAATACCTATTTCGACGCACCGGACAAAAACCTGGGCATCATCACCACCGGAATCGCTTTTAATTATCTTTCGGAGAATTATCCGGAAGGATTTGAACATCCGGTACTAAAAATCGGCCAATATCCTTTGCCCCGCAAACAGATTGAACACATAGTGGATGCGTGCAAGGAAATCCTCGTCTTGGAAGAAGGTTTCCCCGTTGTGGAAGAACAACTGAAGGGCTTTTTAGGTAGAGGCCTCCCTCTGCACGGACGACTCGACGGAACGCTCCGGCGAGACGGCGAACTCACGCCCGATTCCGTGGGCCGGGCATTAGGCAAACACATCGCCGGATACTATCCCGTGCCCGAAATTGTAGTACCACGCCCCCCCGCCTTGTGCATAGGATGCGGACACCGCGACGTATACGACGCCTTGAACGAAGTGGTGGAATCTTACCGGGGAGCCGCCAAGGTCTTCAGCGATATCGGATGCTATGCCTTGGGCGCATTGCCGCCTTTCCGCGCAATAGAATCCTGCATCGACATGGGCGCCTCGATTACGATGGCGAAAGGAGCGGCCGATGCCGGCGCTTTTCCCTCCGTTTGCGTAATTGGCGATTCCACCTTCACCCATTCCGGGATGACCGGCCTGCTGGATTGCGTAAACGAACAAACGCCCGTTACAATTATTATATCCGACAATGAAACAACCGCCATGACCGGAGGACAAGATTCCGCCGGAACCGGACGACTCGAAGCCATCTGCCAAGGAATAGGCGTAGAAACGGAACATATTCGCGTGATGATTCCCCTGAAAAAGAATTACGAAGAAATGAAACGCATCATTCGCGAAGAAATGGAATACAAAGGAGTTTCCGTATTAATCCCGCGACGCGAATGTATCCAAACGTTGAAAAGAAAACATTCTACCAAGAAATGAAAACAGATATTATACTCTCCGGCGTAGGAGGACAAGGAATCCTCTCCATCGCCGCCATCATCGGAGAAGCCGCCCTTACGAAGGGACTTTACATGAAACAGGCCGAAGTGCACGGCATGAGCCAGCGAGGAGGAGACGTACAGTCTAACCTCCGACTGTCCAACCAACCGATTGCCTCCGACCTTATCTCCAAAGGACAAGCAGACCTCATTATCTCGCTCGAACCTATGGAAAGCCTCCGATACCTTCCTTACCTCAAAAAAGACGGATGGGTGGTAACAAACTCGCAACCCTACCTCAATATCCCCAACTATCCCGATCCGGAAAAGGTGAAAGCCGAACTCGACAAACTACCCCGCAAAGTAGCGCTCGACGTGGAGAAAATCGCCCAAAGCATCGGCTCCTCCAGAGTAGCCAACATCGTGATACTGGGAGCCGCAACACCTTTCCTCGGTATCGAATATCCTATGATTGAAGAAGGCATACGGCGCATCTTCCGGCGGAAGGGAGACGATGTGGTGCAGCTCAATCTCAAAGCCCTCAAAACCGGAGCAGAATTTCAAACATTATATACAACTTATGAAAGCACATGATGTCATTTATGTAACCCTGTTCAGCGCAATGACGCTCTCTACCGCTACCGTCTATGCGCAAGAACAGGAAGCGGAACCCGTTCCGCAGGTATCTTCTATGATTGGCAAAAAATATACCGTGGCCGAAGACCTGGGTATGTTTCACTTCTTCTCGGCGATAGTAAGCTCGTCGCATCTTATCGAATCGTTCTCTACGTCCGGCGCCCAATTCGACGCCAAGCATATTCATGTCTTTCTCGTTGAATCGAAGGGGGGATTGGAAGAAAGAACCATCATCGACGAACTTATCTTTGACCGGAATACCGACGATTCCTTCAGTTATGTTCCCATATACGACAGGAGATCGAACAGTAAAAAAGAATACTTTGCCCGGTACTCCATAGGTAATACCGGGGAAATCGTTCTGAAAGAAATCTATGAGTTCGAACCCGACACGAAGAAAATCATAGCCAAACCACCCATCCCCGGCATGGTGGTACAACTCGACGAACTTTGAATTTTGAACTTGGCCGCTATACCGCTTTGTTCAGCAGTTCGAGCAACATGAGCAAAGCGGTGTTCGAAGCGCGGGCAATATTTACCTCGCGCAATGTACTGCCAAACCGGAAACAGCGGGAAATCACCTCGCCCTTTCGGCCAACGGCTATCCACACCATCCCCACCGGTTTGTCTGCCGTTCCTCCCTCCGGGCCTGCAATGCCGGAAGTAGCCACTACACAATCGCAATCCAAGGCTTGGAGCGCGCCCCTTGCCATTTGTTCTACCACCTCCCGGCTCACGGCTCCGTGTTCCTGCAAGTCTCGTTCCGAAACACCCAGCAGGCCGCGTTTTACGTGGTTGGAATAACTCACCACACTTCCTGCAAAATAGCGCGAACTTCCGGCTACCGAAGTGATTTTCGACGCAATCGTTCCTCCCGTACAACTCTCGGCCGTACCCATCCGCAGTCCTTTGGCTAAGAGCGCTTCGCCTATCAGCGCCTCCGGCGCTTTGTCTTCTTCGGACAAGATATGACACCCCAATAGCGTGTGCAGTTTTTCCTTTTCTCCGGCAATGGCTTGCAATGCCTTTTCGTCGCTGCCGGTACAGGCCGAAAGCCTTAGACGAATCAATCCGGCCTGGGGCAGGTAGGCAAGTTTTACAAACGGAGGCAGTTCTGCTTCGAAACTTTCCAGCGTTAAAGCCAGAGCCGACTCGCTGTATCCCGTTACCCAAACGGTATGATGACGTATGTATGCGTCCCTACCGAATACCTGTGTGAGGCGGGGGATAATTTCGTTTGTCATAAGCCATTGCATTTCGTGCGGAACGCCGGGCATCGACACCAGCACCCTTCCGTCGCGGTCGAACCACATACAAGGCGCCGTTCCCGCCCGGTTTCGAACAACGGTACACTTATCGGGCACCATAGCCTGAAGGCGCGTAAGAGCGTTCATCTCTCGCCCCGAACAATGAAACATCTGTAAGATATTTTGGTACACTTCTTCCGAAAAGTGCAGGCCGCTATCGAAGTATCGGCAAAGCGTATTTCGCGTTATATCATCTTTAGTCGGGCCGATACCGCCTGTGAGCAGCACAACTTTTGCCCGTTTCATGGCCGCATCGATGGCTTCCGATATATGGGTATCCACATCGCCCACGGCCGTTTTCCACGTAACGCGAAAGCCTTCCTTTTCCAATTCCTTGGCCATCCATACCGAATTGGTATCTACCACTTGCCCGATAAGCAATTCATCTCCAATGGTTATAATTTCTACGTCCATACTGCTGTAATTTGTTTATTCTGCTGCAAACGTAATGTTTTATTTCCGGAGATGGAACTACGTTGTCCGTCCTTGCTTCACCCTCCGGGTTCGATGACGATTTTTGTGGAAAATCTTGTGAGGAAGGCCGGGATTTTGGAAATCTTGGGCTTTTTCGCGCGAGGAAGTATCGTCGCTGCAAAATCTTGCGTAAAATATGCTATTCCGGATTGCTTCACTGCGTTCGCACGTTGCCCCGATGCTTTTCATACAGCCTCATGCAACAATGGGGGGATACCCGGTATGGAGGTGTAAGCACATTTTTATCCGGAGAACTACAAAAGTACGAAAGGGTAGGGGGCTGGGCGACGCAGGAAGCAGCTCTGGGTAGCGCTGTATTCGGTGTAGCGATAGGCACGCTTGTCGAACAGGTTGGAAGCCAAAAACTCAAACTGCCGGCGTTTCACCTTCCCGGCGAAGAATCAAGACAGCCGGGCGGTCATATCGCAGGCTCCATTGCCCTTTTGGGCGGCCCTTTCGCGGTAAACAAAAATGTATTCGGATTATTCTCACCTTATTCCCCTGAAGCTCCCTTAGTAGCGATAATATAAAGCCTCACAAATACTCTTTCCTTATTCTATTATTGGATTATATTTTTCCCCCTCCCCGACCAGCCTATGTGTAATTTAAACGATCGTTTTAGCTATACACGAATGGGTAGAAAAAAATTTAAAATATTGTACAAATACTATGTATATTCATGACAAAAAAAAATTTTTTCCCGTACATTTGCTGTGTAATTTAAACGATCGTTTTTAGTAGACAGTCGTAACCTTTAATAAGAAAAGAAATGAACAAAAAAATGAAGAACATACTATTTTTTACCGTGCTATTATGTATTGGTTTCCACTCGGTATCTTTATTTGCACAAGATAAGGAGCATATAATGGGAGGCAGCACAACTTCCGAATTGCAAATTATTATATACGGTGTGGGAAACATAAACACAAATGGAGCTTATATGGTCAACAGATACGTAGACAATGGTTGGCGCAAGCAGTTTTATGCTGCTGCCCCTTTGTTTACCATCAAAATAGGACCTACGTCTTTCCAGTCCAAAGATAAAGATCTTGTAAGGCAAGACATAAGTTTTGTGACTACCGGTATCCAACAACATGTAACCAAAAGGTTTAGTGGGACGTATGAAGGAAGCTCGTTTTCCGTTACGCTCACTCTAAAGTACAATACCACCAACCCGGAATATCTGGTAAAGGAAGCCGTTTTGGATATGAGCCATATCCCCTCCAACACCCCCATCATTTTTGCCTATGGATGGGATACGTTTGTAAATACGAGCGATAATGGGTACGCTTACATTGTACCGGATTTTTTGGGTTTTAATAATCGACCAACCGAAATAAACTACTATATGACTACCGCTCAGGTGCAGAATTTGCGTTTGGTTGGAGCAAGTAATGCTACGGGAGATGGCACTCTTATCGGTTTCTTTTCCGTAGAGCGGAATTTCGACCGGGCTGTTTCTTCTTTTCCTTACAACATTGGTTACAGTTACAATTTGGTAAATATGATTCCCGGAAGCGGCTCTACTTCCGGGGATAACGACAACTATAAATTCCAATTCGGCCCTTTTACCGGCGGGCGTGACAATAGTACGGGTGTCGGTTACGACAATATCCCGCCAGGGCAGGTTACCGATATCCAAACGGGGATAATCTTTGTGAAAGCGCTGGAAGGAGAATTGGACTATGCCTGGAACGGGCAGAAAAATCTTACCGCAAATATCGGCGATCATATCGACCTTAATCTAACGTACAATAGTTACAATAGCTTCGAGATGAGCGGTATTGCGTTCCGGGTGGACTTCCCCGGCCAGCTTGTCCGGGAAGCCGGAAGTTCGTCCGGTTTTACCTCGGCAACACACTCCTGGACTGTCGGCGACAACTACTATCAATTGACCGACGGTTCCATCCTCGCTTTGGGAAATGCCACGATAACCATACCCATCACTACCGTCGTCGCCGGAAAATGGGTGATGGATGTCAATTCGATTACTCATACCATCCATACAACTCCTCTGGGCGCTCCGTCTACTCTGACGGTAGTCACCAGCGTAGAGCTATCCGACGAACTCCCCCCTTCCAACATCTGTTCGGGCAGCTCAAAAACCTTTACGGTGAAATACCCTAATGGGGTAGTTGCCGCGCAAGATGTAACGATAGGTCTTACGTATTCCGGGGCTACGGGCGACTTTAGCGTCCTGCCGGCCAGCGTGGTCATACCGGCCGGGGCGAACAGCGCAGACTTTGCCGTAACAACTACTGCCTCCCCAATGGGAGGCAGTAGTATGACCATCACCTTGAGCAGTACAGACCGGGACTTTGTCTCCATCGGATCGTCCGCCTCGATGGATGTCCAAGTCTTTCCTTTGCCCGCCTTAGTAGCCGGTGGTATCGGCACGGTACAGACTATCTGCCCGGGCGACACTCCCGCCCCCCTTACGGAAACCGACGCCCCCTATGGCGGAACAGGGACGTACACCTACCAGTGGCAAAGCAGCTCAACCGGTTCCTCTCCTTGGACAAACATACCCGGTGCAACATTGGCTGACTATTCTCCCGGAGCATTGACGGAAAGTATATGTTTCCGCCGGCTGGTAACAAGTGGTACATGTGGAACGCTATCCGGCAATTCCGTATGGATTACGGTGGTTCAGCCCGCCGCCCCCACGCTTGTTTCGGCCCCAACCGTTTGTACCGGCAATAATGGTGTAGCCACAGTAACACCTCCGTCGGGCTGCACTACCGACTGGTACGAAACAGCCACGGGCGTCTCGCCCATTGTAGCCGGGAGCAATACGCTTACCACCCCGACAACACTGATGGCCACCGACGTTACCCGTACCGTAACCTATTATGCCGAGTCGCGCCACATCGAGGCCGGTTGCCGGTCTGCCACCCGCACGGCGGTGAATATACAGGTAAGTCCCTGTGTCGTTCCGGTAAATCCTCACCTTCGTTCGCGGGTTTATTGAGTACATGGAGTGCCCTTAGCATGTCTTTTCTTTGCTGTACATGAGGAATATATAAAAGGGGACTTTTCTCAAAGTCCCCTTTTATAGGTTTTAATAGGTATTAGTCTTTAAGGCAAAAAGATTGTTTAGGTTATCTGGATGCAAATATGTACTAATTAAAAATACTGAACAAATAAAAATATATATTATACAACATATTTTTAAACTTATCGTAGTTATAAAGTAACATACACGCTAAATTAACATTTACGAGAGGAAAAAACTTATACTCAAGGTCTACGCAGAGGTTAATAAAAGTAGTGATAATTTGACCATAGTCATCAACTACTATGACGGATTCTTGGAAATTTCGTATTCCACCATCAACCAATTCTCCTGACATCACAACAACACTTGCACATTTATACCCATTATCGTTTATTGATTCTGCTCTCATAAATATGGAAAATGCATTATCGTGTCCAACAATGAATGTACCAATTCCTTCCGAATGCCCATCTGAATTATCAACATATCCATACATGTTAAAACTATGAGCGTTCATTTGTATGGTTGAATTAATGATATCTTGATTATAAAACGTATATTCTGCGTCATAGCCAAATGACGACCCTTCATAAAAATTGCTTCTAACTTTCCGCATCGGAGCCATAAGATATGTTCCTTCAATATTTGGTGGAGTATATCCCCAATTAATTGTTTGACCTAAGTC
The DNA here is from genome assembly GCA_031284375.1 of Tannerellaceae bacterium. Classification (GTDB taxonomy): domain Bacteria; phylum Bacteroidota; class Bacteroidia; order Bacteroidales; family Tannerellaceae; genus DFXE01. Next base: position 25,788 of record JAISZY010000074.1, read on the forward strand.
TTCTACTGCATCTATAATTTCCGGCGGCACCAATTTGTCTATTTCTGCAGTTGAACCCCACTGTTTTTCCCAAATCGGCCAGTCGAGAGAACAAAAAGTTGCGTTCCATTCCTCAATTTCGTTTGAGAAAATCTTCAGTTTTGCTTTTGCTTCAAATTCCAAGCCGCAAGAAAACGTTATCTTTTTGCTGGAATCGATAGTGTCCTCTACTGCAAGTTTTGCATAAAAATTTCCACCAATGCCTGCCGTAAGTTGCAACTTAAACTGCGGTTGAGTTGTAAGTTCTAAATGCTTCAGTGACCAACCTGCAATATCAACTTTTAATTTTAGAGCAGTCAGTTCTATATCGGTTGAACGCGCTTGTGTGGAACGTGATAGAGAGTTGGGTGCTCGCGTCATACTTAGTATTTCAACTCCTTCAACTTCTTCAATATTCGCAAAAATCAAATCAAATGACTGATTTACATATGCATCTTTCACCGCTTCTTCTATTGTTGCCATTTCGGTAACAATAGACGTTTCAGAGCCGCTTGCCTTAACATCCTTTACTTTGTAAAGAAAACCTTGTGGGGCAGCCTTTGAAGGTGCAGAACAAATAATATCGCCTTTTTCGGGCATATCCTCTATTACTGCGAGGCTGGCAATTACTATTACCACATTCCTCAAAAAGAAATTTTTCTTTGGTATAAAACTAAATTAAATTATTGATATTGAATTATTAATAAAACCCGAAAATCTGAAACGTAACTACACAAAAAAAACGTGGAACTTACCTCATCTGTTGTCCAAGGTGTTCCACGACCTATAATCGCCCGATAAGTTAAGCCCACGCTATACGTGAGCATTTACTAACTTATTCTTAAGCGATTGTTGCCTTTTACAGGCATGTTGTGGAACTTCGGACAATCGGAATAACAGCAAACGCTATTTTATTTACCTTATAATGTGTGCCTTGCACACATTCTTTTGTTTATACCATATACGATTCTTTATTGACTATTTTAAAGCACAAAGTTATAGCTTTTTCCCAATTTTAATGTCTTTGTAAGACTGTCGGTTAAATCTTTTTTTGAGGTGCTATGAAAAATAACCGGCAACACGATAGAGGAAGAAATCTTTGTCTTTTAACCCGTGGTTTTGTGTAATAAATGTCACCTCTCTTTCTACATTTTGTCAAAACTATCAATTTGTCAGATTTGGTAACAGAAAAAACCGTTTTTTTCCACTCCAACCCTCCACAAATCTTCAAAAACGCCTGGATTTTAGGGTTTGAAAAACACAAAATGCCGCATATAGTAACGTATAACAACCTTTAAGACGTATAGGAGTCGGTAGTAACAATAACAAGACACACATTTAAACATAAATAATACAATATGCTATTTTCCTCAACTACGCCAAAGAAGCCATTTGGATTCATAAAAAATGTTACATATAGGTGAAATTTTTATAATTCACCATGTTCTCAAACTTTCTTAAGCATCGCTCCGGAGAGTCATTGCAATGATTTTTAAAATCATTGCAATGACTCTTCATAGACATCGTAATGATTCCCTGAAGACATTGCAATGATTTTTCGGAAACATCGGCATCAAATTACCAAAAGAGGTATAATCATTTTAATAAAATATCGAGTATGGTAGGATTAACTTTAAATTACACTTCCGAAATGATATATAAATCTTATTTATTCTATTATAATGTATATGTTTTGACGATATTTTAATTTAATATAGAAATTCAAATATTTATTAACACAAAAGACAGTTTGCTAATTATCAAACCATTGACGAAATAGGAGATAAGAGAACTTATCGAAACCCCAATTCCGTTTTTCTCCGGTAATACCGAATAAGAGGCTCAGCGATTCAGGGAGAAAAAAACAGAGCGGTAAAAAATGAAAGAACTTGGATAAGGGATACGTGATTCTGCCTGCCGGGAAATCCCGGCAGTAATAAAGAGTTCCGAATGTCTGTTATTGGTTAAATCTTCTGGTAGAATCCGGAACGATAGAAGAAAGCAAGAATGATAAAGAGATAGATTTTGAAACATAAAAAGTACTTATAATATAAGTGAAAATAAGGTTCTGGAGCATACGAGACTACAATTATCGCCGATTATCAGCGGATTGCAAAAATAGGGGGGCTAAATAGGGCATAGTCCCTTCTTTTTTATTTGTAAACACTCCCCCGATGGTCTATTTTAACGACCTCAACCATGAGTACGTCATCCTGGATTGTGTAGATAACATGGCAAACATCCACTCGGATACGATAAGTATTTTTAGAGTCGGCTAACTTTATAGAACCAAAGGGGCGCGGGTTTTGCTCAAGGTCTAAAAGATGTTCGATTATTAATTGATAGTAATCGTTTGAAATTTTATCTAACATCTTTTCAACCTTCTTGCTAATGATAACATTATACATTAATGCCGCGTTTTTTATTTTGCTCTTTTATAAATTCACGTAACGGGATGGTAGGTTCTCCTCTACTTGCCTCTATATCTAACAAGTCTAAAAAGTCTTCAATTAATGGATTTTCACCATACATATCCAAGTCGATACGAACGTAACGCTTACGTCCGGTCTTATCTTTGGTGTACTTTATTCCTGCTATTGCTCCCATAATGATTATCTTTTTTATAGCTCTGATAACTATCAATATTATATCATGTATCTTTAATCTTTTTCATTAAAAAACTTCTTACCGGCCTTGGTATGTGCAAAGATAAATACCCCCCAGGCAAGGGCAGTTAAAAATCCACACCAAAATAGAAACCCAGCCATAACGTATTCCTCCTTTTTTATTTATTATTGTTGTTAATTAACCATAAACCAACTATCAGCAAAGAAATAACAACGATTAAACCGGATACATACATAACCCATTTAGGAGTTAATCCTCCCAAAAACGAGGATATAAGTATCGCCGTAGCCACATACTTAGCTACATCCAATAGCCATTTCCCAATCTCTTTTTTCATTGATGATACTTGTTTTCTGCAAAAATAGACATTTTCTAAAGCAAACAAAAGGTAAATAAAGGAAAATATTTGGTAGTATCAAAAAAGGATGCACCTCAATCAGCTCAATTTGCTTCCCAGGCAAATAGAATCCCAACAAACTCTTTCAGGAGACAATGATTGCATTGCTATCGGTATTGTTATTGAATCGTAGAAGGCGCTTCAAATTTAGCGAAATTTGGAGCGCCTTTATTATTCTTTGTTGTTATGTGGTGCAAATGTGGTGCAAATTTTAAAACAAAAAAAACGTAACTGTTTTGTTTTCAGTTACGTTTTCACGATAAAGGTGACCGCGACAGGATTCAAACCTGTAACCTGCTGATCCGTAGTCAGCTGCTCTATTCAATTGAGCCACGCGGCCATTCCAGCCTAATTACGCGTGCAAAGATATTATAATCCTTCCATGTGGCAAATCTTTTATGACTTTTTTTAAGGTGATTCGGTATTTATTGTAGTGTGCGAATCTTTATGCTACGGAAAGCAACTTCATTTCCATGGTCTTGCAACAAAATGCGGCCGGTCGGAGCTTCGCCAAATGCTCCGTGCTCGTTATATACGGGAGCGGCGTATTTGCTGCCTTTCACCAATTCGCGGAAAGCTTCCGAACCGCGTTCGTATTCTACGGTTTTAAATCCGTTCAGCCAATGTTCTACATGGTTGTTCGGAAATACTTTTATGGTGGCTTGATTCCAATTACCAATGCCATTGAAACGTATGTTTGCAGGTTTAATAAGGTCGTACAAACCGGCCAACTTGCGCGAACCCGGTACGGTGGTATATAATTGTGCGTCCGGATGAACTTTATCATCAAGTATTTGATATTCCAGTCCGAATGCCGATCCGGAAGGGTTTTCTTTTTCGGTAACAAAATATTTGATGCCGCTGTTGGCTCCTTCGGTAATCTTAAATTCTATGCTTAGTTCGAAGGCTGAAAATTCTTCCGGGGCGTAGACGATGTCGCCTCCGTTTTTCGATTCTCTTCCGTCGGCGCTTAAAACGATTAACTGACCGTCTGCTACTTTCCATCCAAAGTCGGGGAATGTTTCTTTATGAGCGCCTCGCCATCCGTCGGTAGTTTGACTGTTGAACAGAAGTTTCCATCCGTTGGTTTTTTCTTGTTCCGTCAGCGTGTTGGGGATACGGTTTACTTCCGGAGCTAAGGCGCCTTGTAAACGTTCTGCTTCCAGGTTTTCTGTCTTGATGCGGATGTTGCGCCATTTGATTTCTTTCCCTTCCAGTGCGTCGTTTCCTATTTGATGTACTTGGAAGGCGATAAAGCCGGAGGCTGTTTCGTTGTCGTACAAGTTTGCCGTATTTACGCCGTTGAGCCAGATGCGGATATTATCGCCGATGGCTTCGATGCGGTATTTGTTCCAATCTGTTGGGTTGTAGGCGGCGCGTCCGGCGGCATTGTCGGTTAGGGTAACTAACCAACCTTTTCTGGCTTCGTCGTAGATACCGCCGCTCCAAGCTCTGTCGGACGGGTCTATTTCGCATTGGTAACCATGTACTCGTCCGTTCAGGTATTCCGGCAGGCTTTTGCTGCGAAATTGTACGCCGGAGTTCAGGGCGGGGTCGCATTGTACTTCAAATTCGAGGATAAAATCGCCGTAATCTTGTTCGGTAGCTAAGAAGCTATTGGGCTGTCCCATGACCGAAGTTCCTACAATGTTCCCGTCTTCTGCACGAAAGGGAGCTTCGCCGTTCAATTGTTTGAAGCCGGTAAAGTCTTTACCGTTGAATAATTGTTGCCATCCATCTCCGGATTGACAAGCGGTAAGTGTCAAAATGAATAATACCGATAGTAATTTGAATGCCTTCATTGTTGTCTTTTTTTTGTATGAAATTTTAAATAATGATTGTCAGTTTACAGTGATGGGAGCGTATCTGGGAACCAAACTCTTCATAATGCACCATCCGATAAGGTAGGATACCGCACAGATGGAGAAGATGATAAAGTAACCGGCTTCCTCGCCTTTGAAACCCATAAATACCATTTGGGTCTGTCCGGCATAGTCGAACAATACGCCCGAACTTTTATTGATGATGAATGAACTTACGCCTCCGGCCATTCCCCCGATGCCGGTTACGGTAGCAATGGCGCTCTGGGGAAACATATCGCCTACGGTAGAAAAAATATTGGCCGACCAGGCTTGATGAGCGGCGCCGGCTATACCTATAATAATAATAGGGAACCAATAGGAGATACTTCCCAGCGGTTGCGCCAATAGCGCCAGCAAGGGAAAGAATGCAAAGATGAGCATCGCTTTCATACGTCCGGCGTAAGGATTCATTTTTTTCTTATCTACAAAATAGGTGGGCAACCATCCGCCGATGATGGAAAGCAGGGTGATGGCGTAGAGGGTAAAGATGGCTATCTGGCTGGCCGGGTCGGACGATTTCATATCGTATACCGCGCTCAGGTAGGCCGGCGTCCAGAATAAAAAGAACCACCAGACGCCGTCCGTCATAAATTTACCTACGGCAAATGCCCATGTTTGTTTGTATTTGAAACATTCGAGGAAGGATAGTTTCCTTTCTACGTAATCTTTTTTTGTGGTATTTTCTTCATTATCCTGCCGGATATAGGCCAATTCTTTGGGATTTACAAGAGGATGTTTATCCGGTTTCTTATATACAAATACCCAGAAACCCATCCATAGAAAACCTAAGACGCCAATCACAATAAAAGACATTTCCCATCCCCATAGCTCGGCAATAAAAGGTATGGATACGGGAGCTACTAATGCGCCTACCGTTGCGCCGGCATTAAAAATACTGGTAGAAAAGGCACGGTCTTTTTTCGGGAAATATTCTGCCGTAGCTTTAATGGCGGCCGGGAAGTTGCCGGCCTCGCCGATGGCCAGAATCAGACGGGCGAAAACAAATAACACCACACTGATACTCACTATCAAACCGGTATTGCCTACCATGCCAATGACTTCTCTCGCTCTTTCGAAGCCAACCCACCATTCGCCGGTTGAGATACCCGACGTGGCTATGCCGCAAAATGCGTGTACACAAGCGCCAACCGACCAGATGCCAATGGCCCACAGATAGCCTTTCTTTGTGTCCATCCAATCGACAAAACGACCGGCAAACAGCATACTCACAGCATAAAAAATAGAGAACAATGCCGTAATATTTCCGTAATCATTATTGGTCCAATGAAACTCCGGAGCAATAAAATCTTTCCATGTGAGCGATAACACCTGACGGTCTAAATAATTGACCGTGGTAGCAAAGAACAACATGGCGCATATAACCCAGCGGTATGAGGTCATTTTTTCTTCGGCAACTTTTAATTTATTCATACATGTATTGAATTAAATTTGTTTTTTACAGAGCGACAAATATAATAAATAACTATTTTTACCCCTCAATTTTATTACACATTATTCATATTGCCATGAAAAATTATTTATTATTCTTTTGTTTCCTGTGGATTCTTACCGGAGCAGGATGGTTTGCGCAGGCACAACCGGCGCAAAAGTGGGTAAACGTTGTGGTAACTCCCAACCACACGGATTGGAACTATAAGGCTGGAGAAGAAGCTACCTTTCAGGTGCAGGTGTTGCAATCCGGGCATTTGCTTCAAAACGTAACGGTCGATTATGAACTGGGGCCGGAATTTTTTCCCGCCACAGAGAAAAAAGACGTGCTGCTGAAAGATGGTAAAATCTCGTTCAAAGCTTCCATGAAAGAAGCCGGACTTCTACGATGCCGGGTGGTGGCAAAGGTAAACGGAAAGACGTACGAAGGTTTGGCCGGAGCGCTTTACGACGGTGACAAAATACGTTCCGTAACTCCTTGCCCGGAAGATTTCGACGATTATTGGAAGAAAGCCATCGAAGCCGCCCGCGCTTTGCCGCTCAATGCGCTGAAAGTTTTATTGCCCGAAAAATGTACCGCCACGCAGGATGTTTACGAAGTAAGCTTTCAGAATGGCTTTGCCAGAGTGTACGGGATTTTAATGGTTCCGAAAAAACCCGGAAAGTATCCCGCCGTTTTGCAAGTGCCGGGAGCGGGGATTCGCCCGTACAACGGCGCCAATTACGGCGAAGATATTATTTCGCTCGAAATTGGTATTCACGGCATTTCCGTTACCATGCAGCCCACCGTGTATAATGCCCTGTCCGCAGGAGCTTTGAGCAATTACTGGGGGTTCAATAAGAACGACAAAGACCGGTTTTACTACAAACGAGTGTATACCGGATGCGTGCGAGCGGTGGATTATATCTTCTCCCTGCCGGAATTTGACGGAGAAACAATCGGCGTAACCGGAGGAAGCCAGGGTGGGGCTTTAACTATCGTAACGGCCGGACTGGATACGAGAATTAAATTCCTGGCGCCCATCTATCCTGCCCTATGCGACCTGGGCGGTTTTCTGAAAAACCGTGCCGGAGGATGGCCGCATTTCTTCAGAAACGACAAACCGCAAACCGGCGAACTGGAAACGCTTTCTTATTACGATGTGGCCAATTTTGCCCTTCGGGTCAAAGCGCCCGGTTTTTATACCTGGGGATTGAACGACGTGACTTGTCCTCCTACTTCCATGTATGCGGCATACAATAATATTTCCGCTCCCAAGGAACTGAAACTCTATTTAGACACAGGGCACTGGACATATCCGGAGCAGCAGGCGATTCTATCTCAATGGCTGAAGGAGCAATGTAAGTAGAAGGGGATAAAAATTCTTTCATCTACCTCCACTCACGACGTGATTCATACTTTCCCAAAAAAAGAGAGGGGCGCATACAAGCCGATTGTATGCGTCCCTTTCGGGTTTTCTATGGATTTACTTAAAGGGCACCTCTAAAAACCCCAAAATCAAGGCTTGCGACAGAGGCAAAAGCGGAGTTTACTAAAGTAAATGAGCATTTTGCCGACGGAGCGTAACGCAGAGTTTGGGGTTTTTAGAGG
>JAISZY010000080.1 GCA_031284375.1 Tannerellaceae bacterium
ATAACCGTTGGAAGTCAATCGGGTCTTCTTTCCATCCGTTTGGATGAAGATACGGAAACCTTGAGCGAAGTGGTTGTAGTGGGGTATGGGGTGCAGAAAAAAAAATTAGTTACCGGAGCCACTGTACAGGTAAAGGGAGAGGACATACAAAAACTCAATACGGTGAGTCCATTTACTGCTTTACAAAGTCAAGCTCCCGGTATTTCCATTATCAAAACTTCCGGGCAGCCAGGCGAAGGATTTAAGATTAATGTTCGAGGAATTGGTACGACAGGTAATTCAACGCCGCTTTATATCATAGATGGAGTAACAGGAGGTGATTTGAATACCTTAAACCCTGCCGACATTGAATCAATCGATATTTTGAAAGACGCAGCATCGGCCGCCATCTACGGAGCGCGTGCAGCCAACGGCGTGGTCTTAGTTACTACCAAACAAGGGAAAGTTGGAAAAATTTCCGTTCAATACGACGGTTATTATGGCATACAGAATATTCGTAAAAATGTACAGACGCTCAATGCGCAAGAATTTGTAATGATTATGAACGAAGCTGCCCGTAATTCGGGAATGCCGGAATTTGATTTCAACAAGTTGGCCCCCAACTTCAGTCAGGTGCAAAATGGCGAGTGGACAGGAACGAATTGGTTAAACGAAATGACTCATAAAAATGCAGTCATGCAAAACCATGCGGTAAACATTACCGGAGGTTCGGAACAATCCATCTACTCCTTGGGGTTATCATATACCTCTCAAGACGGTATATTCGGACAACCCATTAATCCTACATACCACCGTTACACCTTCCGTATTAATTCCGAATACCGTATTTTAAAAGGTTCTTCTTTCGATATTCTTAAATGGGGGGAGAACTTGAACTTCTCGCATACAATACGTAATTCCAATGGCATCGGCAAACATTATAACAGTGATGTTTATAATGCCATCAAAACAAGTCCTCTTCTCCCCGTGTATGATGAAAGCGGAAACTATCATTATGCCATTGATTGGAATCCTTATGAAGCCAATCCTTTAGGATTGACCGATTATTTATGGAGAGGGAACTTGAATAAAGCAAATTATATCAACGGAAATGTTTATCTGGTACTGCAGCCTGTTGGAGGACTAACCTTCAAAAGTTCGTTTGGAATTAATCTGCAAGCTACTTCCTATCGGCACTTCATTCCTGCTTATAACCTGTCAACTATTGATACGGGTTTCCGTACAGATAGCGAGGTGACGCAAAATATGTCTACCGGTATGAAATGGATTTTTGAGAATACACTCAATTATGTAACCCACATAGCCGATTTGCACAATATAGATGTAATCTTAGGAACATCTGCAGAAAAAGGAGGGATGGGTGAGCGTATTAATGCTTCGAATGTAAATCCAATTTTCAATGATTTCGAACATGCTTACCTAAGTAATGCCAAGACTATTTTTTCCGATAAAACGAAGTTGTCTGGCGATCCATGGAACCAGAACCGGTTGTTGTCTTTCTTTGGTCGTGTGAACTACGATTATAAAGAAAAGTATATGGCAACAGTCGTACTCCGCACCGATGCTTCTTCCAACTTTGCTCCAGATAAACGATGGGGATATTTTCCTTCCATATCGGCCGGATGGGTTATTTCAAACGAATCATTTATGACATCTTTTGCTTCGTGGTTAGACTTCTTCAAATTCAGAATTAGCTGGGGGCAAAATGGTAATCAGGATATAACTCCTTTCCAGTATTTGTCTACCATTGCTTTTAATACACGCTATTTTCCTGGTTTGGATAAAACCCAATCTGTAACGGGGGCCTATCCGAATATAATGGCGAACCCGGATGTTACATGGGAAACATCCGAGCAAACCGATATAGGGATTGATTCACGTTTCTTGAACGGGCGTTTAGGCTTTTCTTTCGACTGGTATAATAAGGATACGAAAAACTGGCTGGTGCAAGCCCCTATTTTAGGAACAATGGGAACTGGATCTCCGTATATCAATGGAGGAGACGTCAGGAATCGTGGATACGAGATAGCTCTTTCATGGCGAGATCAGATAGAAGCATTTCATTATGGGGTAAATGTCAACTTCTCGAACAACAAGAACAAAGTGCTTCGGATTGCCAATACGGAAGGCATTATACATGGAGCCTCCAATGTGCTTGCCAATGGTACGGCTGAATTGTATCGGGCAGAAGTAGGGTATCCGATCGGCTATTTCTGGGGATATAAAACCGGTGGAGTGTTTCAAAATCAACAGCAAATAGATAACTATCTCAATAGTAAAGGAGAAAAAATAATGCCTGCGGCTGTTCCTGGCGACTTGATTTTTGTAAACCAAAACGATGATGAGACCATCAACGATTTGGATAAAGTTATGATTGGCGATCCGAACCCCGACAACATTTTCAGTCTCTCTTTATTTTTCGACTACAAAGGGCTGGACTTTAATCTGACTTCAAATGGTGTTGTCGGAAATCAGCTTGTCCGGTCGTACCGCCGATTTGCCGACCGTCCGCATGAAAACTATACTACAGAGATTCTTGGCCGTTGGCACGGAAAAGGCACGTCAAATACAATTCCCCGTGTAAATATGGCTACTCACATTAACGACAATTATATATCAGACCGTTACATAGAAAATGGCGATTACTGGAGGTTCAGTAATATAACCATCTGCTATGATTTAAAATATGTATGGAAAAAAATGCCTTTGCAACAAGCTCGAGTGTATGTGACCGGACAAAATGTACTGATTTTTACTGCGTACAAAGGTTTCGACCCGGAAATTGGTTATGGCGACAACTGGGCCGGAGGTATCGATCTTGGGTTTTATCCTTCCCCCGTGTCTTTCTTAGTGGGTGTTTCACTTAAATATTAATATAGTTATGAAAAAGATAATACTTTACATTCTTACTGTTCTCAGTCTTTGCGGATGTTCCGATTTTCTTACGACAGAGGATCTTACTCAGAAAAATTCATCCAACTTCCCACAAACGCCGGATGATATCTATTCTGCTTTGATGGCGGCTTATGCGGCAGTAGGAGAAATCAGCAATCCCTATTGGCAGCATTTCATGATATTGGCTGAAATTATGTCCGACGATCGCTTCGGCGGCGGGAGCACGGTCGATCGGATGATCTTAGCCGTAAACGAATATAAAAAGAGCCAGGATAATATGTATTCCGGTGCATGGAGTAAGTATTATACAGGAATACACCGGGCTCATTTTGTGTTGGAGCATATCGAAAATGTGGCTTGGGAAGATGAACTGCAAAAAAATAAAATCATGGCGCACGCCTATTTTATTCGAGCGTATGCTTATTTTGATTTATGCCGATTGTTCGGTACCGTTCCTTTGGTTTTATCCACATTGGATGGCTCATTACCCAAAGCTTCTGCCGACGAATTATATGCCCGTATTTTTTCAGACCTTAAACAGGCAATCCAACTTTTGCCTCCTCAAAAGATTTTAGAGATACCGGATGGAGAACGCTCGTTGGCTACGAAATGGGCGGCGGAGGCATTATTAGCCCGTGCGTATCTTTTTTATAGTGGATATTATAAAAAGGAATCCATTACGCTGGCAGACGGGAACGTATTGACAAAGCAAGATGTTATTCACTATATAGACGACTGCATTGCCAATAGTGGTCACGGATTAATCTCCGACTTCCGAAACTTATGGCCCTATGCTTTGTCAAACCAAGAATACGGATATGCGAAAAATAACCACTTGGATTGGATTGGTGAAGACGGCGATAATATTGAAACTGTGTTTGCCTGGAAATTTTCTCCATTAGGCGGAAACTTTACCAACAGGGTAAACCTCTATTTTGGCATTAAAGGCCAGGATCAGATACCTTTTGGTAAAGGGTGGGGATTCGGAACCGTAAATCCGCAACTCTACGAACAATGGCCCGATAATGATCCCCGAAAAAGGGCATCAATTTACAACGTAGACGATCCGGAAGAGGGAGTCACCGGCTTTATCTGGAATGGAGAAAATAATCAACAAGAAACCGGATTCTGGGGGAAAAAATATATGCCTGTCAATATAAGGGACATCAATGGTAATATTGTAAACTACAGTTGTGTCCTATATGGAGCCACTACCAATTTCCAGCAGAATAATACGCAGGATATTGTTGTAATTCGTTTAGCTGACGTCTTGCTAATGGGGGCCGAATTAGGATCTTCACATGCACAAGAATATTTAGATAAGGTAAGGGAACGTGTTGGATTACCTTCCGTATCGGTTACTTTGGAAAATATTAAACTGGAACGTCGCTATGAGTTGGCCTTCGAGGCTATTCGATATTATGATTTACTGCGTTGGGGTGATGCGGAAAAAGAAATTAATAAAATACAGAATGTACCGGCCCGTACACTGAATGTATTAACACCTGTGACTGTGAAATTCAGACCTGAGACGGGGGGCTTCTTACCCATACCGGAAAATGAAATTTTGTTGTCGAACGGTGTCTTGGAGCAAAATCCGGGATGGACAGGTCATGAAGCTCAATACTAAAAACTATTATGATTATCAACCGTCGAGAATTTATTAAACAAGGTATCCTCTTTTATGGCAGTTTGTTGCTGCTTCCTGCTTGCCGGAAACGTCCGGACGCAAACGCCTACCGTGTTCTTTCAGCGGAGGAGGCCGCGTGCCTCATCGCTTTGTGCGAACAGGTTATTCCTGCCGACGATATGCCGGGAGCAACAGAGGCCGGCGTCGTTTTTTATATCGATACCGTTCTGTCGTCCTACATCCCGGAGCAGTTGGAGCGTTACCGGGAAGGGATTCGTTCACTGCAAGCTTATTGTCGTCTTACGCAGGGAGGAGTGTTCGAGACGCTTCCCCAGGAAAAACAAATCGAAATCATGCAACAGATGGAGGCCGGAAATTTTCCGGACGGAACGTGGGAACATATTTCCCCGCAAGCTTTTTTGTCTATGGTTATTCGTCACACCATGCAGGGATTCTATGGGCCTCCTTGTCATGGAGGGAATAAAAATTATGCGAGTTACAGAATGCTTCACTTAGACTATCCGATGCTGGCCGGTCAAAACAGATATGAAAATGGATAAAAACAAACAGGTACAAGCCGTTGTGGTGGGAGCGGGAGCCGGCGGAGGCGTCGTAGCCAAAACGCTGGCTACGGCAGGTATGAGCGTCGTTCTTTTTGAACGGGGAGACTGGCCGGTTTATGATGCTCATATCAACGATGAGTTGATTTCTCAGCGAACGCAAGAACTTGATTCGGCCTTTGGCCCTGACTGGAAAAAACATCCGCGGGTATATGTCCGGGCGGACGGAACACGGGAATTGCTCCATGCCGGTTCGGGCGCATACAACCATGTTGCCGCCTGCGTAGGTTCCGGCACGGTAAGTTACGGGGCGATGGCCTGGCGTTTCATGCGGGAAGATTTCCGGCTGAAAACAATTTATGGCCCGGTGGAAGGCTCTACATTAGAAGACTGGCCCATTACGTATGATGATTTGGAACCGTATTACGAACAGGCGGAATGGGAGATTGGCGTGTCGGGCGACGCGGCAGCAAATCCCTTTGCATCTCCCCGCCAACGCCCCTACCCCATGCCTCCCTTCGAATACAATCGCGATGGACGTTATCTGGCAGAAGTGTGCCAACGCATGGGTTTACATCCTTTCCCTATCCCCATGCTCCGAAATTCAGTCGCCTACAATGGCCGGGCGGCTTGTATCCGTAACAGAACCTGTTGCGGCTATGCTTGTCCGGTGGATGCAAAGAACGGCACACAAAATACGGTGATTCCCATCGCCCTGGCTACCGGCCGGTGTGAAGTGCGCACCCAATCGGTGGTGGCCGAAATCCTGACGAACAACAAAGGGGAAGCAACCGGCGTCCGGTACTTTGATAAAGAAGGAAAAGAACAAATCCAGCCGGCAGATGTGGTGATTGTTTCCGGTTCGGCTACCGAAACGGCTCGTTTGTTATTAAATTCGCGTTCTAAGCTTCATCCAAACGGATTGGGGAACAATCGGGATTGCGTAGGACGTAATTTACAGGGGCACGCCTATACGGGCGCTTCCGGTTTGTTCGATTGGGATATACTGGATTTCGTAGGGCCTGGGGCTACGATGGCTATTTGCGATTACAATCATCATAATCCCGGTATTATTGGCGGAGGATTGCTGGCCAACGAATTTTATCTCCTGCCCTATGCCTTTTCTCAAAACCGACCCTTTGGGGAAGCCCGTTGGGGTAAAGCGCATAAGGATTATCAACGGAAGAACTTCTACCGGTTAGGTCGCATGATTGGTCCCATCCAGGAGATGCCCGTATGGGAAGCGCGTGTAACGGTCGATCCGGAGGTAAAGGACTATTGGGGTATTCCGGTAGTGGCTCTGTCCGGGTCGCGTCATCCGTTGGATTTCGAGCATTGCCGGTTTCTGTCCATTAAGGCGGAAGAAATACTCAAAGAGGCGGGGGCGGTGCGTATCTGGCGTCATACGGGAGACAAGAAGCCGGCCTCTTTCTATGGGCCCAGCGGCGGACAGCATCAGGCGGGCACCTGCCGGATGGGAAATGACCCGGCACATTCTGTGGTAAACGCATACGGACAAGTACACGACGTAGACAATGTCTTTATTGCCGACGGAAGCGTGCTGGTAACCAATGGGGGCTTTAACCCTGTACTGACAATCATGGCTTTGGCGTATCGTACGAGCGAATATATTATCCATCACTTTCATTCATCCTGATTTTATGAAGAAAAAACAAATCTATATCCTTTCATCCGCCGTAGTAATGGTATTGCTTCTATGCCTGAGCGGATATACGGCCTGGAATGAGATGGATCCGGTCAATACCTGTGCACAATGTCATGAAATATCGCCGGCTCATGCCGGTTGGCAGCAGTCGGCTCATGCCCATGTTCGTTGTATCGACTGCCACGGGACGGCGTTTTCCAAAGGGCTTCATTCTTTGAAAGAAAAGAGCCGGATGGTTTACAGGCATTGGACGGACAACTGCTTTAGCGCCGATATTCATGTAACGGAAACACAGATGCTGGACATTGTAGACCGATGCGCCGAATGCCATCAGGCCGAACATGCCGGATGGTTGGCAAGCGGTCATGCGCTTACGTATCGGGAAGTTTTTATGGATCCGGAGCATAACGGCAAGGAAAAGCCGTATGCCGACTGTTTGCGATGTCATGGGATGTTTTACGAGGGGGATATTCATTCGCTCCTGTTGCTCGAAGGAGAGGTAGATCGTCCGGCCATCCTTTGTCTTTCGTGTCACGAGATACACACTCCCAATCCTGTATCCGTACGAAAGTCGCCGGCCGATACCACCTCTCTTTCGGATAAAGCGCCTAATACCGCGCTATATCTGCGCTCGCAAAGGATGCACCTGAGAAGCGACTTCCTGACTCCGGTAACCATGATGCAGGGAGATTCGGTCGTAGCCGTAGCGACGGATCCGGTCAGTATGCTTTGCCGGCAATGTCATGCGCCGAATACGTCTCATCAGGTAGGTAGTAGCGACGACCGCACCACCTTGGGCATACACGCCGGGAAAAGTTGTTTGGATTGTCATTCGGCCCATTCCATGCGAACGCCCAAGATGCCACGCGTTCATCAGAAGTAATCGCCCAATGCCGTGCGCAAAGCTTTTAATGATTGTGTGATGTGATATTCCACACTTTTGGGATTGAGAGATAGCGTGTAGGCTATTTCTTTTACCGTCAAATGTTCATAGCGGCTCATCTCGAATATTCGTCGTGTTTGTTTGGGTAATGACTGTAAAGTCTTTTCAACAATTTCGCTTATCTCTGCCGAAAAGACTTCTTTGGGGTCGAATACTTCCAGCGTTGAGATACGGTAATGCAAGTCGCGCAACATTTTGGCCGAGATAGACTCCATGGCCGTTTGTTTAACAGCCTGGTGTTTCAGATAATTCAGCGTTTCATTTTTCAGTATAGCAAGGAGCAGAGCGCCGGGATGCGCTACCTGCTCTTTCTTCATTGTCTGCCAAAGATTTATCATAGATTCGGAAACAATATCTTCTACCGCCATATCATTACGGAGATACGACTTCACAAAACAGATAGAAGTTCTGTAATATTGCACATATATATCGCCAAAACTTATTGCAACTTCCATAA
>JAISZY010000087.1 GCA_031284375.1 Tannerellaceae bacterium
GGAAAATCGGAGTAATTACTCGGAAAATTGGAGTAATTACCCGGAAAATCGGAGTAATTACTCGGAAAATTGGAGTAATTACCCGGAAAATCGGAGTAATTACTCGGAAAATCGGAGTAATTACCCGGAAAATTGGAGTAAATAATTACAGTCAAAATAAGGGAATAAGGGCAGAACATTCAAATACATTTCTCCCGTTGCTACTAAGGGAACTTGGGGAAATAAGGGCTAAAAGCAAAGTCGTCATTGCGAACCCAAAGGGTGAAGCAATCCGGAGCACGGAAAACCGTCATTGCGAACCCAAAGGGTGAAGCAATCCGGAGTTGCATGTTTTCCGGATTGCTTCACTTCGTTCGCAATGACGGCCCCACACACATCTACCTTCGTTCGCAATGACGAGAGTCCGACGCTTTTGAGACATTCCTCCCAATCTGCGTCTCCGTTGTTTAGTTATCCGTTTGTCCGGTTATTCCATTCGATAACAGGCTGTTTGCCTTCCATGCGAAGGGGTAGCCAGATGTAGCGGCCGTCGATGGCATCGTTCGGCGTCCAGCGGTCGCCCATATACATGAAGCGGCCGGGCGCTCCCGGAAGCGGCAATACGTAGGTGCTTTGCGAACGGAAAGAAAGTTCGGCCTCTTCTCCCCTGAAAGGGTTTTCCAACTCTTCCCAAGGCCCCCAAATGGAGGAGGCGACGGCCGAGCGACCGGCATTGGGCGCCCATCCCGTGCAGCCGGACATGATGAGGTAGTAGTTTCCTTCGTGCTTGAACATGACGGGCGCTTCCATAAAGCGGTTTACAAAAAAGCGGGCGTAACGGCCGGAGCATCCGGTATAATCCTCGTCCAACTGGGAGATATGCAACGTACTGTTTTCTTCCGAGGCATAGATGTGGTAGGCCGTTCCGTCGTCGTCTACGAAAAGATTCATATCCCTGGCCATTTGTCCGCCGGGCATATCGCGTCCCAGCAGGTTTAAGCTGTCCGGATGAGTGGGTAGATTCCCTCCCGAAAAAGTTTGGCTGCCGTCTACGGGCGTTGTTGTGCGATGTATGTCCTGTACATTGAGGGGCCAGGCGCCGGCGTTGGGACGGATAGCTTTCAGAAAGACGTAGGGGCCGGCGGGACGGTCGGCTACGGCTATACCGCTCATGGCTCCGGAATATCCCGCGCCCTTGGGTTCGAGGTGGAACCACATGACGTATTGGTTGTTCTTCCGGTTGTAAATCACCTTGGGTCGCTCCAAGATACAGCCTTTGGTGATGCTGTGCGTGGTATCGTCCGTCACTACGGCCAGGGCGATGCCTTCGTCCTTCCATTGGTAGAGGTCTTTGGACGAATAACAATGCACGCCTACCTGGGCCGAATTTCCGGCCGTTCCTTCCGTCTTATGTTCGCCAAACCAATAGTAGGTATCGTCTGCGATAAGGATACCCCCTCCGTGGGCGTTGATGTGCACGCCGTTGTTGTCCGGCCATATTTCGCCGGGCGCGAATGTGCCTTCTCCTTTCGGCCCGCAGGCCGGGAGGAGGAGCGGGGCGAGGAGGAGGAGTGTTAGACGTCGCATATACGGATACATTTTTCTAAGGATGCAATTTTGTCTTTTTGTTTCGGAACAAATTCCTGCCCTACGAATCCCTTGTAGCCGGTTTCTACGATGGCCTTCATAATGGCGGGATAATAGAGTTCTTGCGTTTCGTCTATTTCGGCCCGTCCGGGGTTTCCTCCGGTGTGGATGTGGGAGAAGCAGGGATGGTATTTACGGATGGAATCGATGATGTTTCCTTCCATAATCTGCATGTGGTAGATGTCGTACAGGAGCTTGAAGCTGGGCGAACCTACCCGCCGGCAAAGTTCTGCCCCCCACACGGTATGGTCGCACAGGTAGTCTTTATGTCCTACGCTGTTGAGGAGTTCCATGGTAAGGACTACGTTGTACTTTTCGGCGATGGGCGTGATACGTTTCAATCCTTTTTCGCAGTTTTCCCATCCTTGCAGGTCGGTTGCCCCGTTTCGCCGTCCGGCAAAGCAAATCAGGTTTGTTAGTCCGGCTTCGGCCACTTGGGGGATAACGGTTTCGTAGCTTGCCACCAGTTCGTCGTGAAGTTTCGGGTCGTTAAATCCCCGGTCAATCCCCAGTCCTGCCCCTTGCGCCATGGCGACGGTGAGGCCGTTTGCCCGGACGATGGGCCAATCTTTCGGGTCGAGCAATTCTACCGATTCTATACCGATACGTTTGCAGATTTTGCAGAAAGCATCGAGTTCGTAGTCTCCGAAACACCATTTGCTCACCGAGTGACGGATGTTTCCTTTTAATGGTCCGGATGTTTGCAGGTCTGCTTCGTTGGAAGCGGCAGCGGTTATTCCCGAAACTGCGGCAGCGGCGCTACCGGCCAAAACTGTTTTAATAGCTGTTCTTCTTGAAATGGTTTTCATCTGAATATGATTTATAAGTTTATAAGTGTATGTGTAATAAAGTTCCAGACTTTTTCTACCGAGGCGATATGTACCCGTTCGTCCGGCGAATGGGGAAATTGCAAATCAGGCCCGATGGATATCATATCCATATCGGGATAGATACCTTGTATGATGCCACATTCCAGTCCGGCGTGCATCACTTTCACGGCGGGTTCTTTTCCGTACAATTTCCGGTAGGATTGTTGCATGTGTTGCAGGATGGGCGAGTCGATATTGGGTTGCCATCCGTTGTAGCTGTTGCCGAATTCCACTTTGGCGCCGGCTAAGGAGAATATACTTTCCAGCGAGGAGCAGGCGGAGAGCTTACGACTTTCGGAAGAGCTTCGTACCAATATTTTGGCTTCAATCAGTCCGGGCGAAGAGGATACGACGGCCAAGTTTGACGAGGTTTCTACCGTATCCGGAAAATCGTGCAACATGTGGATTACTCCGTTCTGACAACCTTCTACGGCATTAATCAAATCGTCCTGTATTTCTTCGGGGATGAGCGTGTCGGGCAATTCCGCCTTTTCGGCCGTAAATTGTATACCGGTTTCGATACCGGCATATTCCGTGCGATACAGCTCCCGGTAGTCGGACACCATCTCCCACAGGATGTCCGCATTATCTTTCGGAAGGGTGATGAGGGCAAAGGCTTCGCGCGGAATCGCATTGCGCATATCGCCTCCTCCGATAGCGGAAAGCCGGACGCCATAATCGGCAACGGCTACTTTGAGGAAACGGAACATCAGTTTGTTGGCATTCGCGCGTCCCAGATGGATATCCACCCCAGAGTGTCCGCCTTTCAGTCCGGTGAGGCTAAGTTTCACCGCCACATCGCCTTCGGGAATACAGACATCGTCCTTATATTGGAAGGAAATGTTCATGTCCGATCCTCCGGCACAGCCTACGAACAATTGGCCTTCCTCTTCCGAGTCGCAATTGATAAGTATCCGTCCTTTCAGGAATCCGGGTTTCAGTCCGAAAGCCCCATCCATGCCCACTTCTTCGTTCACCGTAAACAAGGCTTCCACCGGGCCGTGCGTCAAGGCAGAATCCGAGAGGACAGCCATCGCCAGAGCGGCCCCTATGGCATTATCGGCGCCCAAGGTCGTATCGCGGGCCGTTACCCAATCGCCGTCGATATAAGCATCTATCGGGTCGGTCAGGAAGTTATGGTTTACCGCACTGTTTTTTTGAGGCACCATATCCAGATGAGCTTGCAGGATGATAGTCGGGCAAGCCTCCTTACCCGGCGAAGCAGGTTTCCTGATAAGCACATTCCCCACTTCGTCTTGTAAAGTTTCCAATCCTAACGTTTTGCCAAAGTCTGCCACAAAACGTGTTACAGCGTCCATATGTCCGGTAGGACGCGGAATTTGTGTAAACTCATAAAAATAATCCCAAACATGCCCTGGACAAAGGTTTTTGATTTCCGCTGACATAATCTTATTGTATTAAAAGTGTGCCCAAATATACTATTAGTTAATGAATTTATACTACCTCTTCCGAAAATAACACACGCTCATTTTTTCTCCTGTTTTTTTCACCCCTTTTCACCCCCTCATTCTTTCTCAAAAAAAGTGTAACAAAAAAACCTTCGTTTAATTGCAACACATTTAAAAGTGACAAAGAACCGGAGGCAACCTGCAACTGTTGAACTAAATTATAGTAAACTCTATATTTTCTTTTAGTATTAATTTAAAAATTAAA
>JAISZY010000097.1 GCA_031284375.1 Tannerellaceae bacterium
AATTTAAAGCAGAATATATTGTTAATATATTACTGGGAAATGAAACCGCCGAAATACAATCGTATAGACATAGTGAATTGTTGGATATTTATGGATCGGGGCAGGATGAGGATGAGAAAACATGGAGCGCCGTGATTAGGCAGGCGTTAATAGCAGGCTATTTAACAAAAGATATTGAAAACTATGGTTTGCTTAAGGTCACGGAAAAAGGAAAAGAGTTTCTTGAAAGTCCCGAATCTTTCAAGATTACAAAAGATAATGAGTTCGACTACGATGACGATGATGCCCCCGTGCGGGGAGGTGCTACGTGTGCAGTAGACCCGGTGTTGTATTCGATGATGAAAGATCTTCGCAAAAAACTGTCTAAACGGTTGGAGGTTCCTCCCTTTGTGATTTTTCAGGATCCTTCTCTCGAAGCTATGGCTACTACTTATCCCGTGACATTGGAGGAATTGCAAAATATTCCTGGAGTTGGAGCCGGAAAAGCTAAACGTTATGGCGAAGAATTTATTACTCTTATTCGCAAACATGTGGAGGAGAATGAAATAGAGCGTCCTGAAGACCTTCGGGTTCGTACAGTTGCCAATAAATCTAAGCTAAAAGTATGGATTGTACAGAGTATTGACAGAAAAGTAGCGTTAGATGATATTGCTTTGACAAAAGGATTGGAATTTTCCGAATTGCTGGATGAAATAGAGGCCATCGTTTATTCGGGGACACGCATAAATATCGATTATTTTCTGAATGATGTAATGGACGAAGATCACATTGGCGATATTTATGAATATTTTAAAGACTCGGAAACGGATGGTCTGGAGAATGCCATTGAAGAAATGGGTAGTGATTATACGGAAGAAGAGATACGTTTAGTTCGCATAAAATTCCTTTCCGAGATGGCCAATTGATTTCTCGCGTTTAATTACGAAAACAATACATATTATAAAAAAGCTAAAAACGAGTGTGAGACATACTTTTTAAGTGTACATTTCGTTTATATAGGTGATGATAATAATGTATTTTAAATGATTGTTGTATGAAAAAACAATTTCGGATTAAAGAAATAATAATATCGTTATTGGTCTTTTTTATTTTTGCAGGAAAGGCGCAAAACTTACCTGATTCTGTAATTATGGTGGTAGGAAATAAGCAAGTCCCCCTTGCGGAGTTCGAATACATAGCCCGCAAAAACAATGAAGTAAATTTATCGGATAAAAAATCACTGAACCTCTATGTTGAGATGTTTAAAAACTTCAAACTAAAAGTACTGGAAGCCGAAAATCAGGATATAGACCAAACTTCATCTTTTGCAAGAGAATTGGATGAATATAAGGAGCAACTGATTGCCGGTTACCTGTCGGATAGAAACGGTGAAGAATCGGCAGCCCGACAAGTATATGACAGAAGTAGTGAATATTTGGTATTAAGTCATATATTATTGCCTTTTGATAAGGAAGAGTGTGTGACGAAAGACACGCTGCCTCTGTATAAGAAAGCAATGGAGATATATCAACGTATTGGTGGGGGAGAAGATTTTGACACATTGGGAATCAGTCTATATCAAGATACACGAAATCGACAAAACACGTTTACCTCTTCCGACAGTGTGGATATGGAGATTCAGCTTAGATATGAGTATCTTGCGAGATTTCTTCCGATGCAGAAATTAAAAATATTTGAAGACATTGCTTATTCAACGTCTGTTGGAGATGTGTCCTTGCCGATAAGAACAGCCCATGGTTTCTCTCTGATTAAGGTACATGCGCGACGAGCGAACTTTGGCAGTATTCAGATGGCTTATATTAATATTCCAGCTACGGTTGATTCTGTTACACGTAGGAAAGAAGAGGTAGAAAGACTTATCAATGAAGCGTATGAAAAGGCTTCTGCAGGGGTGGATTTCACAACCTTAGTCAAATCGTATTCTGCCGACACGGTAGATAACGGTATTTTACCCAAGTATGTCCCAGGTGAATTGTTACCGTCTATAGAAAATGCAGTGTACTCTCTTGCAAGTCCGGGAGATATAACCCCACCTTTTGTGATTGGACAAAATGCTTACATTTTTAAGCTGATAGAGAAGAAAGAAAGACCATCGTTCGATGAGGTGAAAACCGCACTTATTGGAGATATGGGAAAGAGTGAATTGAATTTTGTTTTGTATAAAGCCTTTGACGATTACCTGAGGAAAGAATATAACTATGTTTTTTATCTGGATGCTTATGCCGAATTAGACAACTTGTGTGACAACTATTTCCCAAGGAGTAACGAATTTTTAGAGAAGGCTAAGGATATGAATAAGACATTGATTCGGCTGAATGGTGAAGATTTTCCTCAAAAAGAATTTGCATATTACATACAACGTAATCCTTTTTCTGCAAAGACTTATTCCAAAGATTTCATGCAGGAAATATTCTCCCTTTTTGTGCGGGATATAGCGACGATGTTTGAACGCCGAGATTTGGAGACTAAACATCCCGAAATACCTCACTTGGTTCAGGAGTATCGAGATGGCATTTTGCTTTTTGAACTGAGTAATGAGAAGATATGGAGCAAACCGATAGAAGAGCAGGCAGCCTTGGAGGCTAAGTGGGTGGAAGAATTAGCAAAGAAATATCCTGTTACTATTAATGAAAAACTATTGAAAAAACTAGCGGGGAAATACAGATGAGAGGCCGTGCCATTATCCTGACAGCAACAACATTTATATTTTTATTATTGTTGTGTTCGTGCAAAAGAGCGCAAACCTTGGATACGGATATATTGGCGAAAGTGAAGGATAGAACACTCAGTCGTGCAGATGTACTGCGTATTATCCCCAAAAGCGTTACGTCTGCCGATAGTTTATTAATTGCCGAAAATTTCATAAAAAAATGGGTTAAGGATGCGTTAGTGTATGATGTAGCTTTACGCAATTTGTCAGATGAAAAGGCAGAAATAGATCAACTTGTTGAAGAATATCGTCATTCCTTGTTCCGCTATCGCTACCAGGAACGGTTGATAAAAGAAAAATTGTCTGCAGACATCAGGGTTACGGACAGAATCAATTATTATGAAGAAAATCAAAAGAAATTCTTATTGGATAAAGGGCTTATTAAAGGTTTATTTCTGAAGATTCCAATCGATGCCCCCGGATTATCGGACGTGAAAACATGGTATAAGTCAAGTTCCATGGAGTCATTAGAGAAAATTGAGAAATATAGTGTACAGAATGCCATTTTTTATGATTACTTTTACGACAGATGGGTGGATTTTGATGATGTGATGGCAAATATACCCATCCATGTAGCTAATACGAATAGTTTTCTGCGAGAGAATAAAACGGTGGAATTGTCGGATAGTAGTTATTGCTATTTGCTGAATATAAAAGAATATCTGCCCGTTGGAAGTGTTGCTCCTTATGAATATGCAGAACCTCAGGTTATTGAGTTGTTGATTAATCAGCGGAAAATGGAATTTTTGAGGAGTTTTGAAGATGAACTATATCAGAATGCTATTAGAAGTAGAGATGTTGTGTTCAGTAAAGAAGAAGAATCTATAAGTAATCAATAAAAGAATAAACGTGATGAAAAAGATTGGTGTTGTATTTTTTCTGGTTTGTTGTTCTCTTATCGTGGAAGCACAAGAGAATGTAATAGATGAAGTTGTATGGGTTGTTGGTGATGAAGCTATTTTGCGTTCGGATATTGAAATTCAACGTTCGATTATGCAAAATGAGGATCAGCGCATAGATGGAGATCCCTATTGTGTCATACCCGAACAAATGGCTATACAGAAACTTTATTTACATCAGGCGAAAATTGATAGTATAGAAGTAGGCGAAGCGCAAATACTTCAGCGGGTTGAACAGTGGATGAATTATGCTGTAAATCAAATGGGTTCGAAGGAAAAAGTGGAAGAATATTTTAATATGAAATATTCACAGATTAAAGAGCAAAGAAAAGAATTGATCCGCGAACAACAGATTATGCAACAGATGCAAAACCACTTGGTAGGTGAAATAAAACTAACGCCTTCGGATGTGAGAAAGTTCTATAATCAGATACCCAAAGACAGTTTGCCGAATATTTCAACGGCTGTTGAAGTTCAAATTATCACCTTGGAACCTAAAATCCCGCTTGAAGAAATAGATGCTATTAAAGCCCGGTTGCGTGAATATACCGAACTGATTAACAGTGGACAATATTCATTTTCAGCGTTGGCGCGTTTGTATTCGGAAGACAAAGAGTCTGCTGCGAGGGGAGGAGAATTGGGCTTCATGGGTAAAACTTCATTGCTTGCCGAATTTGCCAATGTGGCATTTAACCTGACAGACCCCAAACGTGTTTCTAATATCGTTGAGACGGAATATGGTTTCCACATTATACAGTTGATAGAAAAACGGGGCGATCGGATTAATTGTCGCCATATCTTGTTGCGTCCTAAAGTTTCGGAAAAGGAGATTACGGAAGCAATGGTTCGTTTAGATTCTTTGTATAATGATATACAGGCAAATAAGTTTTCTTTTGAAGAAGCGGCCACTTATATTTCGTATGATAAGGATACCCGCAATAATAAAGGTTTGATGGTAAACTCCAATTATGAAAGCCCCAATGGAGGTACTTCTAAATTTGAACTGCAAGAACTCCCACCTGAAATAGGACGGGTTATTTATGATATGAAGGTGGATGGCATATCAAAACCATTTACTATGCTGACAAATAAGCAAAAAGAAGTGGTTGCCATTGTAAAGCTAAAAGCAAAAACAGAAGCCCATAAAGCGAATATGACAGATGATTATCTAACCCTTAAAAATATGGTAGAAACTCGTAAGAGAGAGGAGTTGTTGAACGAATGGATTGCTAAAAAACAGAAAACTACTTATATACGTATTAGTGAGGGTTGGCGTAATTGTGATTTTCGTTATCCTGGGTGGATTAAAGAATAAAAATGATAAGCAAATTGTTTTTTAGTGTAGCTTACAGTCTGCTTTTCCTTTGTGCTCAAGCGCAAAGTCGTGATTCTATTGCTCCGGAGAAAACAAAAGTTTATTTGGAACATGCGAACATATTATCCTACAATAAAGGGATTGATCCGGACAATAAAATCTTGATAGGTGATGTTGTTTTTCGTCATGACAGTTCTTATATGTATTGCGACAGCGCTTATTTTTATGAATTATCCAATTCATTGGAAGCATTTAGCAATGTTAGGATGGAACAAGGCGATACTTTATTTATTTATGGAGATTGGTTGCATTATGATGGAAATACCCAATTGGCACGTTTGCGTAAAAATGTCAGGATGGTAAACAATCAAGTAACACTTTTTACAGATAGCCTTAATTATAACCGTGTGGAGGACATAGGATATTATTTTGACGGAGGTTTGATTGTGGATGGAGAAAATGAACTATCATCTTTTTGGGGACAATATGCACCGAATACCAAAGAAGCTGTTTTTAATGATAGCGTAAAACTTGTTAATCCTCAGTTTGTTCTGTATTCAGATACGCTTCATTACAATACGGATACTAAGATTGCAACAATTTTAGGCCCTTCCGTTATAGAATCGGATAGCGGGGTCGTTTATTCTTCGCGAGGATGGTATAATACGGACATAAATGTTTCTTTATTATTAGACCAGTCGAAAGTTGTTTCGGGCGACCGAATATTGAAAGGTGACTCCATATATTACGATAAAGATCGTGGTTTTTCTGAAGTATTTGGCAATATGTCGTTACGTGATACCTCGCAGATGATTATATTGGAGGGACAATACGGATATTATGATGAGAAAACAGAGTATGCCTTTGCTACGGATAGTGCACGTTTTATGGAATATTCAAGAGGTGATACATTATATCTACATGCCGATACGCTGATAATGAATACGGTAGACTCAACCTATCGGGAACTTAAGGCATATTATGATGTTCGTTTTTACCGGATAGATTTGCAAGGTGTTTGTGATTCAATGCTTTTTAATACCCAAGACTCTATATTATATATGTATAGCAACCCGGTAGTCTGGAATGAAGTATATCAACTCTATGGAGATACGATATTGGTTTATCTAAATGATAGTACGATAGATCATACACATGTCATACAATTTGCTTTTGCCGTGCAATACCTTGATACGACTTATTATAATCAATTGAAAGGCAATGATATGATTGCATATTTTGAAGAAAATGCTATACATAAGATTGATGTCAGCGGAAATGCAGAATCGATATTTTATCCGGTAGACAATGGAGGTATGATAGGGTTAAATCAAACTAAAAGTGCATATCTCTCTATTTGGTTGAAAGAGAATAAATTGGAACGTCTTAAACTTTGGCCTACTTCGGAAGGTAGCTTGATACCTATCCCGGATTTGCTACCTGCGCAAAAAACCTTGAAAGATTTTTATTGGTTTGATTCTCTGAGGCCTGTTGATAAAGATGATATATACCGGAAAGTGAAGAAAAACACCGTGGATGTACCTAAAAGAAGTAATAAATTTGTACATTAGCAGCTATATTCATCTTTAAATTTTAAATATATGGGACTTTTTTATTTTTATAATGTGCGCAAACCCAAGCAGTTTGGGTACAAACCTATTTATTATGACGCTCGTAAAGAAGCAATGGAAGAACGAAAACTCAGGGTGAAATGTGAATTAGGTATGGAAATCTCGGATAAAGAGTATAAACCTCAAATCAGAGGAACTTTTGTTGAAGGGACAACCCATTTGAGAAGAAGCCATCTAAGAGGATACGATTCCCGTTCTCGTCAGTATAAAAATGTACGATTGGCCGTTATCCTGTCTTTTCTTCTCGTTGCTTTATTATTTCTGTTTAGATGATGGGAGATATTATTCATCTATTGCCGGATAGTATAGCCAACCAAATTGCAGCAGGAGAGGTAATTCCACGTCCGGCCTCTGTTGTTAAAGAATTGGTAGAGAATGCAATTGATGCCGGCGCTACTTGTATTCGGGTGTATATCAAGGATGCCGGACGCACATTAATTCAGGTTGTTGATGATGGGAATGGAATGTCGGAAACAGATGCGAGAATGGCATTCGAACGTCATGCAACATCCAAAATATCAACAGTTAATGATTTATTTGCCCTCCATACAATGGGCTTTCGTGGCGAAGCCTTAGCTTCTATTGCAGCGGTGGCCCATGTTGAATTGCGTACGCGCCTTAAAGGTGCGGAATTGGGGACTCGCCTATCTATTGCAGGTTCTGTCATACATAGTGTAGAAACCGATACCTGTGATGAAGGAAGTGGGTTTTCTGTGAAAAATCTTTTTTTCAATGTACCTGCCCGGCGTAAATTTTTAAAATCGAACGAGGTGGAATTACGCCATATTACGGTTGAATTTGAACGTATAGCATTGGTTAATCCTCAGATTAAAATGTCACTCTATCATAATGATATAGAGATGTTTAATCTCCCCGAATCAGGGCTTCGCCAACGGATTGTAAACGTTTGTGGAAAGGGATTCAATCGTAAATTACTTGCTGTCGACGTAAATACATCTTTGGTAAGTATATCCGGTTTTACCGGACGTCCTGACTCATGCAGGAAAAATGGTGCATTACAATTTTTTTTCGTTAACGGTCGTTATATGCAGCATTTGTATTTTCACAAAGCGATTATGCAAGCATACGAGCATTTAATTCCAGTTAGCGATAAACCGGATTATTTCATCTATTTTACCGTAGACCCTGCTGCAATTGATGTAAATATTCATCCAACGAAAACAGAAATTAAATTTGAGGACGAACAGGCAATCTGGCAAATATTGCTCGCAGTTATACGCGAAGCTTTGGGTAAGTCGGGCTCCGTACCTTTCATTGATTTCGATACGGATGGAGCAATAGATATTCCAGTGCATACAGGAAATGCTCCTAATGACTTAAAATCGCCAAGTATCCAGGTCGATACTGCCTATAATCCTTTTGGAACGCCTTCTTCTTCATCGCATAAAAGTTCGGATTTTGATTGGTCTAAATTTTATAAAGGTTTTGAAGAAGAGCGTGAACCGGTTCAGTTGGAAGTAGAAATGCCTCAAAATGATGTGGTTGAAGAATCATTTCATTCTTGTTACCAATACAAAGGCAAGTATATTATTACTTCTTTAAAATCGGGATTGGTAATAGTGGACCAACATCGCGCCCATATTCGTGTATTATACGACCGTTACCTTTCTCATATCCGGAAACAAAAGGGAATCTCACAACAATTACTTTTCCCTGAGATAGTGGAGTTTACATCTTCCGAAGCAATTATGTTGTCTTCCATTCTGGAAGATCTTTATTATGTAGGTTTTGATATCAGTCACAGGGAGAATAACACTTACTCCATCAATGGGATTCCTGCCGGAATTGAGAAATTAAATCCGGTTATTTTAGTGAAAAATTCTGTTCACCAGGCGATTGAGACAGATTGTCTTGCACGTGAAGGAGTTTGTGAAGCGATAGCTCTTTCATTAGCCAAATCCACGGCAATCCCTTCGGGCAAGAATTTATCCATCGACGAGATGAATTCGTTGATAGCTTCTTTGTTTTCTTCTTCCTCTTCTACCTATACGCCCGACGGTAAATTGATTCTGCACATGTTTGCCGACGAGGAATTAGATAAACACTTCAAATAATTCTTTTTTCTCATAATATTAAATAGATATTCATTCGATTTTGAAGTTGAATATCTATTTAATTATTTACGATTGACATTAAAAAATTGATGCGAATGTGTCGTTTTTCCCGATATGCTTCTATTCCCGCATACATACTTATTACATAGCGCCTTATTGTGTGTAGATATAATAGAAATATAATTGTAAATAAATAAAAAAGGAATATTGTATGGGGGAATTCTAATAACAGACAATCGTTATTTTATTATAATCCGCAATTGATGGATTGCAATTGCAGATTATAATAGGAGAAATGAATACTTATATGATGTTTTTTGTTAGAAAAAGAATCAAACTAAATAGTAGAACAATGTTTTTTACCCCAAATATATTTTATGATCGCTAAGTTTCGGACGGAAATCCTGATGGTTTAAGGGCTGTTTTGGGCTGTTTTTCCGTACCGACGGTCAGGTTGTTTCCAAAAAATCGATTCTGCAAGAGTTTAGAAAAAACGGATTGTCGCGAAAATTTGCGGATTTGTGACGATATTACACGTAGTTTGATTTTTTCTCGATAAATTATCATGAATACAGGTGTAAATATTTTAAATAGTCGGTTTGATTTTGATCTTGTTTCGGGCGATTTATGGCATGTTCAACGTGCTCGCTTTGCAGGTGGCGATCTATCTGCAATCAGGCAAGCGGATGAAGAAGGGCGGCTTCCGAATGATGATTTCGAACGAAAGGGAACCGGAGATGGATAATTTGTAGAACTCCATGAAAAGCAGGAAGAATTTGTGGGATATGTTTGTTATTCTTGTACATTTGCACATATCATCAAAAGAAATAGGGTATGAAATTTTACAAATTCAATACAAGGCTTTTGCGCAACGAGGAATGGTACGGCTTGTATGCAGAACTGCTTGCCCTGATTCCTGCTTATGGCGCTCTGGCGCTCGGTATTGCGGATTTGCTCGCACTTTTTGAACCTTTTGCACCACAAGGCGGATCAACTGCTGGAAATCGTGCGCAAGAGTACGTATACGAAAGAATTGAAGGAAACGGCTCAAGAACGGCATAAGTTGTTTCGCGGGCTGTATTCGTCGGCAAAGAATTTGCGGAAATTGTCGCTCGCCCAGGAACAGGCTACTGCCGAACGTTTGTTTGTTTTGCTGTTTAACTACCGGAAAACGACGTTGAGCAACAGTTATGCCGAGGAAGCGGCGGCGATGTTCAACCTTCTGCAAGATTTGAAAGGACATTATGCGGCCGATGTTACCTTGCTGGGGCTGGATAAATGGGTTGCCCTGCTGGATGCAAACGAACAAAAGTTTGTAGACTATCGCATGGAACGGGATAAGGAAAATGCACTTAAACCAACAGAAGATTTGCGGAAGATTCGTGCTCAGGGAGATATTTTGTACAGGAGCATGACTGATGTGCTTTATGCCAAACTTGTGGTGGACGGACTGGGCGGCGATGTGGATATTAGTCCCGACGACCTGAAAACCGGGATATACGAAGATGGTACGCCTTCGGAGAAAAAAGGTAACATCGTGTACAACTTTGTGGTGGCATGGAATATCGTGCTGAAAAGATACCACAATACGTTGGCCGCACGTATCGGAAGAAGAAAGAAAGATAAAAATCCGATACCGGACGAAGGCAATCAGCCGATGGAAGATTAGACAATAAGATGTTTTTTGATACAGACTAAAATGGTATTAGGGTGAATCCGAATGGGGTTCACCCTTTTTTATTTTTATCAAGGATGAATTGTATATGGAGTGGTGGTTTTTCATTTCAGAAAAAATAGAAATCGTATATGAATTACTGCTTGCTAAATTTTTAGCAGATAGTAATTGTATATGAACTGCTTCTTTTCATTTTTGAAAAAGTAGGAATCGTATATGAACTTATACTTGCTACTTTTTTGGCAAGTAGTAATCGTATATGAATTGTTCCTTCTTATTTTTGAAAAGATAGTAATTGTATATGGAGTCGAGATTTTTTCGTTTTTGAAAAAGTATGATTTTCTTTTTGTGTGGGACATGTTATGGAGAATTAGACGAAAAGTCTGAGGGTGGGTGGCGCTTGTTTTTGAGGTAATTTGCTTTTTTTAATATGAAATGTTTGTAAATCGAGTGTTTTTATCTAAATTTGTTTCGAGAAATTTTGGTTACTCTTTGTGAAATTTGTTGCAAACGGTATGTGGAATTTTCTCAAATGTTAAATCCTTATTTCATTTATCTGTAAAAGTTTAAAAGCCATGAGAAGAAATGTGTACATTTTAGCCCTGATCTTATTTGCCGGCGCAGTTTCTCTTGTCCATGCGCAGGATATTATTACCAAAAACGATAATAATGGGACGGAAATCCGCGCGAAAGTGCTCGAAGTGGGTGTTGACAACGTGAAATACAAAGTGTACGGCAATGAGTCGGGGCCGACTCATATCTTGCCGAAATCCGAAATCTTCCGGATTGTATATGAGGGGAAGGGTATAGATGTGTTCACGGAACCGGCCGAGGCAACTCCTACTCCGCCAAAGGAAGAAGAGGCTACCTATCGCAAAAGAGGATATATCGGAATGACTTTTGGTCCTTCTTATCTGACGAATCTGGAGGGCTATACCGACGCCGGCATCTCTGTGAATATCGTGAATTTCGGATATTTATTCACCCGGCACATAGGTGTTGCATCATCTATTTTTGCTACGGATTATACGGTAAACAACGGCACAATCATCGGGGCGGTTGCTTTTATGATTGGCCCCTTGTTTTCGTTTTCGGCAACTCCTGCGCAAAAGCTGGAATTTGATATTCGCCCTTCCATTGGCGGGGCTCTCCGGGCGGATGAAGATGTAGATGCGGAAGGAAGCGGATTTGCTTTCGGTATGGGCGGGTCGATACGCTGGAATTGCTTAAGACGTTTCTCTCTTTCCTTAAATCTGGACTATTTAAATATGGAGCTGAAAAACGACGATTACGATATAGACAGGTCGTCGGTAGGTATCGCTCTCGGTGTACAAGTTAGACTTTAGGTATATGGAAAGACATCTATTATTATTGCTTTTCTGTTTTTCTTTTTTGTTTCCGGCCGTTCGGGCACAGGATACCATCGTGAAAAGAAATGGAATGGATATTCATTCAAAAATAATGGAAGTAGGTACGGATGTGGTGAAGTATAAGAGAGCGGAACTTCCCAACGGCCCCGATTATGTTCTCTCCGCTTCGGAGATTTTTATGATTAAATACAGGAACGGCAAAGATGTTTTTGTAAAAGATCCCGCAACAGGAAAGATTCAAATCCGTCATATCGTTACCGCAAACGAAGAGAAGTCGCTAACGGCCGATATAAAATTCCGCAACGGAACGAAAGAAGAAATACATACCGTTAGCCTGGGAGAAATCGGCAGGAATGATAAAGGAAATATTACCGTTGAACTGATTCGTCATCATCCGGCCGACAAAGTAACATTGGGGCAAGGAAAGATACCCTTGCCCGCAGGTATGCGCATATCGGCAGGCAACAGGACAACGAACTTTGCCTATTATCTTATCGGCAACGAATCGTTTGTCTACGAATTTGAAACTACGGTTATGCCGATGCAAATCACCGTGTACGGCAATGACGGTACCGGCCGCTCGACCGTTACTTTCGATGCGCAAACAAAACTGGCGAATTAAAAACAGTGAGAGAAATGTATCAAAAACAAATACCGATATTCCCATGAAAGGAGAAGAGAATTGCAATAATCCCGGTCGCCGGCGATTTTTATACGCTTTGGGAGCCTGTTCGGCCCTGTCTATTACCGGTTTCTTTGTTGGCGACGATGCTCCGCACCCCGTTCACGGAACAACAGCATCCGCCAAACCCCAATTGGCCGACGTGAAACGCTCGGAGAAGGAGGGCCTTTTATTGCTTTCCGGCCAAAAAACGGTCTGCGCCGTGAATAAAACCGGCGAATATATTGTAGACTTACTCGACGGCAAAAGCGCCTTGCCGGACATTTGCCGGCGGGTAGCCGAACGGTTTCACACACCTTATTCCAACGAAATGGAAGTTTCCGTCGCCACATTTATTTACCGTTTGGGGATGGCCGGCTTTTTGGTCTCACCCTACTACGTTACTTTTTATGAAGCCTAACGCCAACAAATGTAAACAGCCTCCGGTAAACAGCAACCTGTTCGTTGTAGAACGCGACGGAGCCGATACCTATTTTCTGTATTCTCCCCTCAACAGAAAGCTCGGCCTTATTAATGCCGCAGGTGTTGATACCTTGAACAAGTTTTTTGGCCAACAGGCGCTTTCCGAAAAGGAAAACAACTATATATCCGAGCTGTATCAAAACAAGTTTCTCAACGACGAAGAACTCACGCCCCCCGTATTTCCGAAAAATTACGGATTTTTTCCGCACGAAGTCACACTCTTTATCACAAGTCGGTGCAACCTTCGATGCCGTTACTGCTATGCGGAAGCGGGAAAGAAAAGCGTTGATATGGACTTTCGCATGGCGCAAGCGGCCGTAGACCTGGTTGCCCACAATGCCGGATATGCCGGATTGCCTAAGTTTGCGGTAGGATTTCATGGCGGCGGCGAACCGACAACGGCCTGGCCGTTGCTAACCGATATTGTGGAGTACGCCAAAAAGACAGCCGAAAAGAAAGGCTTGGATGTAGAATTATTTGCAGCCACAAACGGGATGTTGAACAAGGTACAGCGCGAATATATCCTCCGGAACTTTACCGGTCTGAACATATCGTTCGACGGCCCGGCAGATATTCAAGATTTTTACCGTCCCACCGTTGGCGGCGCCGGATCGTTTGCTACCGTTCGCGACAATTTGAAATTCTTTAGCGAAGCCGGATTCCCGTACGGCATCCGAGCCACCGTAACCGACCAAAGCGTTTGCCGGCTGGTAGAAATGGTAGAATGGATGAAACAGGAATTTAATCCCGATTTTTTGCATGTAGAACCGGTATGGCAATGCGGACGATGTCTTACCACGGGCGAACATTCTCCCTCCGACAACGATTTTATCCGTTACTTTACCTTAGCCCGTCAAAGAGCGGAAGAAATGGGCCTCCAATTAGTATATAGCGGATTGAGAATAGACTCGTTGCTGTCGAAATTTTGCGCCGCTCCCGGCGACGGATTCAACGTATTGCCGGAAGGCATCGTTACATCGTGCTATGAAATTACCGAAGGCAGCGATCCGAAAGCCGAACTGTTTCATTACGGCTATTATTCTCCCGAAACGCAATCATTCGTTTTTGACAAGGAGAAAATAGAACGGTTAAAACATTATTCGGTAGAATATCTGGATTTTTGTCGGAACTGTTTTTGCAAATGGCATTGCGCAGGCGATTGTATCTCGAAGGTTTTCGGCGCCGATTCAACCTTTGCGCACAAAGGAAGCTCGCGTTGCAGATTAAACAGAAATCTGACACGCATACAATTGGAAAAAATGATAAATTATAAACCGTAAAGGAGAACAAAATTATGGATAGTCCGAACGACAAACCACAAAAAACAGACGCCTTTGAAGACCCGAAATTGTACGCGGTTGTAGGCGAAGAAGTATTTCCCCGAACAGGCCTTGAAACGGCTTTGGTTGATTTCCCCCACGAAAACGCCTCCGCCTCCACAGTCAACACCGGCGCCGGCGCCCGAACCATCTCCTCCGACAGCATCATAGCAACCGATGTGATTTGCATCTGCAATAAAGTGATGGTTCGATCGCGGAGTTCCGGTTCCGATTGCGGCCGGTACGGCTGCTCGTGCGTTGGCCACACGTGTTCGTGCGTTGGTAACACGTGTTCGTGCGTTGGATACGCCACCGGCCGTTCCGGCAGCGGATGCCGATGCGCCCCGGTTCATTAAAACATCCATTATATACGATACATAGATGAAACGCATTTACATAGTAATAGTACTGACGGCTTTTTTAGGCGGAACGGCATCGTCGCAGGATGAAATGATGTTGCGCGATCCGTGGGCCTTCGCAACGGCCGTCGAGATGTATTCGGCTACCGACACGTTGCCGTTCAACAATCAGGCAGCGAGTATGCTGAAAGAAATATCCGTCAATCTTAAAGCAAAGACATGCTTTGAAGATGAAAAAATCTGGAAACTCCTCTTGAGTCTGGAGCCTTACAGGAAATCAAAACAAGTGCAGGATTCAATCGTCCAATGGTGCAAATCGTATTATTATTCTCCTGTTTGCACCACGGCCGATGTTTCTCAACTTGCACAACAGTATAGAAATAAAAACTTCAAAACAGTTATTGCCAATGGACGTAAGATGCTCGGCAGATCCTCTTCCGACATACCGCAGGCCGGTAGCGGTAAAAAAGAAATGTATCAGGAATTTGGCGTTCGCAATAATCTTGCTTTGGCGCTGATACACGAAAACCTTGACTTGTGCGCACAGGTAGAACTGGGAATCATACTGTTCAACAGAAGTTCCTATACGCCCTCTTCCGCGTTGAAGGTAATCGATATCCGTACATTGGACAATACGCACCTCTCTGCCATGATTAATCTAACGGTTGTTTACGAACGCTTGGGAAGAACAGCCGATGCCGAAGCGCTTGCCGAAGCGCTCCATGATTATACCGTGAGGGAAGAAATCAACAATCCTTTGATAGACTTCAATGCGGCATGGTATCATTTCAGATTAACCCAAAAAGGCAACTACTTTTTCGACAAAAACAGAGAAAAAGGAAATTCGAAATAGCCGGAGCAGATGCGTTGGGTATTGATAAAACCGTTACACCATAGTCCGTTCTACGACCCCGAAATTCAGGAACCATTGGGGATGGAATATCTGGCTTCGTCGTTGAAAACGGTGGGCTGTATCGTTTTGCTGCTCGACGGCGCTTTAAACAAGCTCGACAACATAAAGATTGGGCGTCGGACGGCTGCCTTTCAGCCCGATGCTGTGGGATTTTCCATTACGACCGATTGCGACCTGGATTCCCTCCTTACCATTTACGGCGAGTGTAAAGAATTACTTGAAGGGAAACCGGTCTTCTGGATTGCAGGAGGAAATTTTGTTACCACAGAACCCGAATATGCCGCCAAGAGTTTGCCGGACGAAATGCATTTGATGCGTTTTGAAGCCGATATATCCATTCGTGATATCGTGCATAAATGGCGCGAAAAGACGCTGGATTCCCTGCCGCGCCGGATAGATGCCGTTCCGCCCGCCTTGCCGGATGAATTACCCTTTCCCGTAAGACCGTTTTATGCAACGGTCTTGCAGTACGGTTGGGCATTTAATATTCAAGGCTCGCGCGGATGTTGCAGCGCTTGTAAGTATTGCGCCTCGCGCGGAATGAGAGGGGCAAATCCGGCATGGCGCGGACGAAGTCCGGAAAACATGGTGAGAGAACTCGAATGGCTCGCCAAACAATACGGCGCGCAAATTTTTAATTTCGTTGATGAAGATTTCCTCGGCCCTCCGATAAACGCCCGAAAACGAGCCAAAGACTTTGCCGAAGGAATCATCAGCAAAGGTTTGAAAATAAACTTCGGTATTCAGATAAGACCCAATTCATTGACAATAGAAACCATCGACAACCTCTACCGGGCCGGATTACGATATGTCTTTATGGGCATTGAATCCGACAATCCATCGGACTTCAAACATTGGGGGCGACAGTATTGCGCCGATACATGGCAATGGGTGGAACACCTGCAATGGCGAGGCATAGAAGTAAATGCAGGCACCCTGTTGTTTCATTCCGAGAGTACGGCGGAGGGAATCCGGAGTTTTGCAAACAAACTGAGGCAATATAATCTGTTGAATTACCGCACGGCGGTCAACCGGCTCGACGCAATGCCCGGCTCGTTTTTCCATAACGAATATATGGCCGCAACCGGAGAGACCGCAACCGGAGGATGCATTACCTTGCCGTTCAACAAACAGCCGGAACTGGAGTTTTTATACCAAACCATAACGGATGCGCTTTCTCCTCTCGAAATACCGTCTATGCACGCCTTGTGCGCCATACCGACGGCACAGACCAACAAATTGTTCCACAACGGAGAAGCTTCTTTTCATCTGCTGAAAGATATCAATGCCGCGTGCGACAACCAAGTGGCTTCTTGTTTCTTTGAGATACTTGATATGTTTGAGAAAGAAAATATAACAACAAACAAAACAGATAAACTCAGATATGAAAATCTGTTGTTCGGATGGAAGATGATTGACCGGTTGATCTCCGCCGGGTTTGTTCGCTCGCCGGAATCGCTCTACAATGCGATGCAACGATTGAATCATGAAAACGTATAACATCATCGCTCCGGTTTGCTCCATCGAAACGCTCGAACCTCTGCTCGAAGCGGGCGCCGACGAAGTTTATTTCGGAATCATGCCCGCAACATGGATAAAAAACTATGGAGCCGGCGACACGCTATCGCGACGACAAAGTGAATATGCCCATTTCTCGTTGCCGGATGCCATGTCTGAAATTGTGCATACGGTGAGAAGATATGGACGTAAAGCAACCTTAACGCTTAATTCCCGGTATTCATGCGGACAGTTGCCGTTTGTCTGCGAATTGATAGAGCAGTGGGAAGATGCAGGAGGAGATTCTCTGATGGTTGCCGACATGGAAATACTTCAATGGCTCAACAAGCGACCGACTCGCCTCGAACGACATTTATCCGTCATGGCAGGCGTTTTCAACTCCCAAAGCGTAGCGTTTTTCAAAAGTATGAACGTTTCGCGAATTGTACTTCCGCGCGAATTGTCGCTCGAAGAGTTTGCCGAATTATCCGAAACATCAGACGGTAAAATAGATTTTGAGGTGATAGCCATGTTTCAGAAGTGCGAATTTATCGACACCTTTTGTAATTTTTATCATGCGGTGAACTATCGCCCTTACTTGATTGACCGCAGCAGGATAACGGTAGACGTTGCCGCTTTGCCGGGCATTGCAAGCAGTGACCGCGCTTTTGAAGGACATGGGTGCCAATTGCCGTTCCGCTGCGGCGGCGTAAGGCTGAAACATTTGGAGAACAATGATATGAAAATGCCGTTTTGCGCTGCATGTATGATGGATTTTTTCATTTCGCACGGGATTCGTCATTTCAAAATTGCAGGAAGAGGTTATCCGAATGATATGATTATACGAGCCATATCCTTTTTGCGCCGAACGATTGAATCTCAACCTCACAATCCGGACAAAATACAAAACGATTACCGACAACTGTTCGGTCAGGATTGTAAATCGAAAAAATGCTATTATTTCTCGGCCAAACCGCCGCAAAAAAATCCGCCGATATACGTAACGGTTAAACATATTCGCGAACGGAAAGAGCCTGCGATGCAGCCGAACGTTTATCGAAATTGTGCCGATCGACAGATTGAATGGGCTTGTTTTGTTGCAATAGAGCAACTAACCGATAAAAAAACACTGGAGAATACATCCTTTAAAGACTTCGACCGGATATATTTCGGTCACGAAACCTGCGAGAGACTTTTGCCTGCATGGAACAACGTAAGCATATTGCTGGATATCGCCCGAACGCAAAATATCAAAACAACATTCGTATCTCCTTTTCTCACCAATGCCGGAATGAAGCGAACGTTGTGCTTGCTGGAACAAATTGTCTCGGCAGGAAACGAGATAGACGTAGTAACGTCCGATTGGGGATTACTTTTCCGGTTGATATCTCATCATGCGCAAATTCCGGTGGCGCCGAGTCGCTTTCTTGTTGGGCAGCAACTCGATTTCAGGATGAAATATATCCATAATCACTACGAAGATCGGGTCTTGCATATCGACGGTACATATTACAGGCTGGAATACGCCCCGCCTTCGCCGCAAATGCGTGAACACCTATCGCAATGCACATTGCTCAAACCTGCCACATTGGATTTTTTAAGCAATCGCGGCATCAGCCGGTTGGAATTAAGTAATGTCTATCAAACAATAAAACTTCCGGAAACAGACAATTTTCACTATTCGATTTATCTGCCTTTTGCGCCGGTAACGGTTTTTAGGAATTGTGCGGATCAGCATGATTTTAACAACGTTCAGCCCGTATGTTCACGTATGGCATGTTGTGCCGACCACCAAACGTGGCAAACATCATGCGCCGACCCCATTGTGCGCAGAGACAATGCGTTGTATTATCGCCATGCCGATTTATCCGGACAGTTGGAAAAAAATCCGCTCATAGATAGGATTGTATTATTGTGACGGATACCTCCATCGGGGTGATTTTGTCTGCATTAAAATCCTCCAATAAGGGGTGGAGTTCAAATACTTTATATATCGGGGGGAGATGGTTGTTGAAAGTTATGGAGCATGTAAGGATTTGCGTTTCACCGATAAATCCCAACATGCGCGTGGTAGCCGTAAAGGTGGTATCGGTATTTTTCGTAAAATCAAGTTTGATAGACATTGGCCAACCTATCACTTCTCCGGTAGGTATATCCAATTGCGAAGCTACTCCGTTCAAAGAGGCGGAAATATGGTCGATTTCGTTGGCGAAATCTTTCGATGTGACTGTTAAGACAAATATCAGTTCCCGTATCTGTTGTTGCATTACGGCAGATATGTCGTAATGCTTATTATCCTCAATTACGACGTGATGGGCAGACGTGAAGAACCATCCGGGTAGGTTTTTTATATACTCATCTTCTACATCCACGCTTGCCGTTGTTCCGTGAATCGAAATGTTTTTTGCCGGATTGTATACATATATATAATGATGACCGGGCTGAAACGCGTGAGGGATGAGAAAGGATTCTTCCGATATGCTATCTAAATGTAATTCTCTTGTTTTTATGGTATAGTGCGAAGGTATGGCAACGCCTTGCGTACGGTTTCTCCAGTCGGTAGTAAGCTTCACTACATGCTCTGTGGATTGGTCGTTACACGACAAAATGCCGGACAACAGCCATGCGGATAGCAGCATTTTATATGTTAGCATCGTGTTTTTCATACAATTATTCGCTCTTTTCACAAAAGTAGATATTTTAAAAATTTTAGAAACACGAAGTTGGAAACTTTTTTAAAGAAATCTTTCTGTTCGTAAAAGCTAAGTTTCTCGATTAATACCTATATTTGTTATTTCTTCGGAAAAAAACTAACTATTATTTACATAATTTTACTCTACTAATTTTACATTAATGCGTATGAAGAATTTATTTAAATTCTGTTTTTGTGTCGGATTGATTAGTTTCTTTTGTAACCTGCCTGCATTGGCAGTACAGAAGGTACCTATCTCATTCGACAAGTTTCATGGTTATACCGGAACTGTTGATTATTTGAAAGCCGTCAACAAAGCTTATCCGGATATCACGGAATTGATAGAGATTGGAAAAAGTTTCCAACAGCGTCCCATTTATGTCTTGGTTATCACCAATAAGAAAACCGGGACAACCCTCGACAGAGAGAAAAAACTGGTTTACGAAAGAAAACTGGAAGTGCCCAACCCGCCTGTTACTGCCCTTCATTCGGGAAAAGCAGGACTGATGCTGACCGGCGCTACCCATGGAAACGAACAAACCGGGACGGAGGTCTGTCTTTACTTTATCGACAAAATATTGTCGGGATATGGTAGCGACCAAACGATTACGAATCAAATTGACACGAAAGTATTTTACATCTCTCCCGCCAATAATCCGGACGGACTGTACAATACGGTGGAACTTGGAGCGGCACAACGTTCAAACTCGATGAATCAGACCGATACGGCTGCTCTTCCCGCAAGAAAAGACTTGGACAATAATGCAGTCTTTTCTCAGGTTCGTTACAAAGATAAAAAAGGTCGGTATGTCAAAGATAAAACAGACCCGCGACTGATGATTGCCTACAAGGAAGACGGAGGATACAGCGATGACGAACGATACAGCGTCGTACCCGAAGCCGAAGCGGATAAAGGGATAGACATCAACCGTAACTTTCCGGAACATTGGTGGAAGTCTAATACCATGCCGGGCGGAACCGGCGAATTTGCTACTTCCGCTCCGGAAGTGCAGGCGTTGTGCGAATTTATTATTAATCACCCCAATATTCTTATCGTAAACGAATACCACACGATGGGTGGGCACGTTTATCGCCCGATGGGCTCTACGGGAGATAGTGGTATGCAAAGCCGGGATATCGCGGTGTACGACCTCGTGATGGGTAAAAAATATGTGGAACTAATGGGTACCGAAATGCCCAAAGCCTGGGAAAATCCGAAAGATATTCCGAAATATAAAGACGAACGGAGAAACGATAAAAATACGTCTGCTGCAAAACGGGGCTATGAACTTCCCTACGAGTGGCGAACACCGTATAACGAAAAAGAGGGTACGTCCGATTATTACGGCCTCTTCTTAGATTGGTTGTACAAGCAGTGCGGTATCTATTCGCTTGTGACGGAACTATGGAATCCCGGTCATGATATACCTGAACTGAAAGGTCTTAAAGACGACGAGTTGCAACGGGCGCTACTTGCGCATTTGGACAAACAAGAGGGAGCGAAAATTTTCTTGGACTGGAAACCGGCCAAACATCCGAAACACGGAGACGTGGAAGTAGGAGGTTGGGCGAGCAAGATAGGCAGAAACAACGCCTTCCCCGGCGCCGTATTGACAAGTATTTGCGAACGTCAGTGGCAATTCGATGCATATTGTTCCGGACTTCTGCCTCAATTGGCTATTAATAAGGTAGAGGTGAAAAAACAATCGGCAGGAAACACTTCCGTTTTGGAAATCAGCGTCGAGGTGGAGAATCAAGGCGCCCTGCCTACCGGATTGGTAAACACAGAATGGATGGCGTTCAACCGGGGTGATGTGGTTTGGCTCATGGGAGAAAACAATAAAGTAACGTTTCTCTCCGGTCAGCCTTGCGAAAAAATCGGGAACTTGTATGGCACACTTCAAATCCCAGGCTTTGAGGATAAAGAAGGTAATAAGAAAATCCTTAAATGGGTAGTTGCCGTAGAAGGAAACGAGAAACTAAAAGTCGTAGCCTCGTCGCTCAAGGGGGGTACGGTGGTAAAAGAAGTAAAATATTAACCTAATCAGAATTTTATACAATGAAACGATATATTTTATTGTCCGTTGTCCTGCTCTTCTCTTTCGTTACCTTATCTGCACAGAGTAAAAAACAGGAAAAATTAGGGAAGCCGCACGGCGAAACGGACTTCGTGATTAATTGGAAACAATACTATACTTACGACGAGTGGGTGAAGATTTTGTTCGACCTCCAAAAGAAATATCCCAACCTCTGTACCGTAGAAAGTATCGGGAAAAGCCGGATGGGACGAGACATGTACGTTATGACTATTACGGCCAAAAGTACAGGGAAAGATACCGACAAACCCGCCGTATGGGTAGACGGAGCGATTCATGGAAATGAAGTGAACGGCATTTCCTGCTCGCTTTATTTGGCCTGGTATCTGCTGACTCGTTACGATTACGACACACGCGTATATGAATCGCTCAATCGCTCTACCGTATACATCCTCCCCGGATTCAATGTAGATGGAAACGAATCTTACGTGAGCTTTCCTAATACGGAAAACAACCCAAGAGAACCCTTCCGACCGGTAGACGACGATAAAGACGGAATATTCGACGAAGATATGACCGAAGATGTAGACGGAGACGGCGAATTGTCCGTTATGTACGCCGAAGACCCAAGCGGAGATTATCGCCTGAGTAAAGATAAATTGCGTTTCGTACGCATTGCCGATGGCGACTGGGAAGGTACTCGCTTCCGCCGAATCGGAAACGAAGGATATGATAATGACGGAGACTTCGCCCTGTCGGAAGACGACCTGGGTGGCATCGACCCCAACCGGAATTTCCCCTGGGATTTTACCAAAACGGACGGGAAAAGTTATCCTCTCTCCGAACCGGAAACACGCAATGTGCTTACCTGGCAGTTGAAGAAAAAGAATATCTTAGTCGTCTTCAACTATCACAATATCGGACGTCTCATCATGTACATGATGCCCCCCGAAGCGAAAGGAACAGCGCCTGCACGCCGCCCGCCCGTTACGGATAAAACCAAAGACAAATACGCCTTCACCGCTTCCCGCCGGGTGGATGCGGAGTATAGCCACGACGCAGACGTTATCAACAAAACCGTAAGTTCGGGCTTATATATCCTCAAAACCTACGAGCCGGAAATCGGCAACGAATACGGCGAACACTTGGCAACAACCTACTACCTGATGGGCGCCTACTCCTTCCTGATTGAACTATGGGGGCCTCCCACACCCTTTGCCGATACGGACGAAGACGGCGCTATCTCGGACGAAGAATTTAAGAAATGGGCCGAGCTCGACCTGGGAGGCAACATCTGGGTAACGCCTCATAAGGTAAAACACCCACAGTTGGGCGACATCTGGATAGGCGGAACACCGAAAAAGCACATCGGACGCACGCCCCCTCCCCGGTATATCGAACAAGAGGCGGAGAAGCAAGCGCTTTACGTGATGTATTGCATCGAACAACTGCCCAAACTCAGCTTCGGGAATTATTCCGTAAAGAAAGTGGCCAACAACCTCTACGAGGTGGAAGTCGAGGTGGTGAACGATAAAATCTTCCCTACCGCGTCCGATCGTTCCGTCTTGCTGAAACGCTATACGCCGGATCAGATTCAAGCCTCTATCTCTTCGGGCTCCATCGTCAATCCGGGCGAACCGAATACGAAAACCGGTACGCCGGCAAATATCTTCGGCAGATCCCTCTACCGCAAAGAAGCCACGCCGGCCGGCAGCAAGGTGGAATTTCGGACAAAAGGCCACTCTACGCAAGTATTCCGTTATACGGTGCTTACCGCCAATACGAATGCG
Organism: Tannerellaceae bacterium; assembly: GCA_031284375.1. Lineage (GTDB taxonomy): Bacteria > Bacteroidota > Bacteroidia > Bacteroidales > Tannerellaceae > DFXE01. Next base: position 23,426 of record JAISZY010000097.1, read on the forward strand.
GTGTTGGACCTTTCGCTCACTTCGGCCAATGGAGGGAAAGACACGCTGAAAATCAAACTATCGGATAAATTATAAGCCATGAAAGCATCCATATTCATATCCATTCTCCTGTTGCACATCTTCGTTGCGACGGGACAGGTGATTCCTCTCGAAACGATATCGTTTCCGGAATCAGACACCTCGAAAATCTACACCGTATCCGGCTACCGGCACGGCCTTAGTTTCTTCCCCAAGGTGAAAAACCAACATGTGCAGTACGAAGCTACGCCGGAATTGAGGTTCGACAAGTTCCATTCGGCCGATGTGATTTACGCCTGGATGAAACGTTTTGCCCAATCCTACCCCGATTTGGTTGAACTGTACGAAATAAGCAAGAGTTACGAAGGTCGCCCCATCCTGCAGATGACGGTGACCAACAAAAAAACCGGCAAGGCGACCGACAAGCCGGCGGCCTTTTTCGAAGGCAACCGACACAGCGGAGAAGTTACCAGCGCCGAATCCGTACTCTGGCTCATGCAGCATCTGCTGGATAATTACGGGAAAGACGAGGGAATTACCAACCTTATCGACCAAAATACCATCTACCTCCGTCCCATCAATAATCCCGACGGACATAATATGTACATCCATACCGCCCAGATGAACCGCAGTACCGTGCGTCCTTACGACCAGGATGGCGACGGACTCTTGGACGAAGATAGCCCGGTAGACCTCAACGGCGACGGGAATATCGTCCGGATGCGATACAAAGACCCCAAAGGCGATTATAACATCGACCCGCGCGACGCCTCCGGCCGTATCATGAAGTTTGTAGGCGAAGGCAAAGGAGAATACAAAGTCGTTTCCGAAGGAATAGACCAGGATGGCGACGGACGCATTGGCGAAGATGGGGTAGGGGGATTGGATCTGCATCGCAACTATCCCGAAAACTGGCGACCCATGAAGGAAGCCACCGGACGAGGCTGGACGCAGGGAGGGGCCGGAGAATATCCGCTCAGCGAAGTGGAAACGAGAGCCGTTGTCTCTTTTTTGTTGGCCAATCCGCACATCTACATCGTCAATTCGATGGATACCCGCGTACCCATGCACCTGAGGCCGCCCAGCACCTCGAAATCGGAAGACCGCATGTATCCGGAAGACTTGAAGTGGTATAAATATTTCGACGAAGTAGGCAAAAGCATCACCGGATACGAACGCGCCGGCGACGTTTACAACGATTACAGCAACGGAGCGCTCACCCCACTCTTTGGACACGGCCCCGATTTCGGTTACTTCTACTACGGCGCCATCTGGTATGGCGATGAACTGTGGGACAACGCTCGCCCGAAAGAAGACCTGAACGGCGACGGCGAGAAAGACGAGTTAGACCAATTAATCTGGGACGAGAAAGAAAACCAAGGCCTGGGATTTATCCCCTGGACGGCGTTCGACCATCCCAAGTTAGGCAAAGTAGAAATAGGCGGGTGGGACCCTAAGTTCTTCAACCAAAACGCGCCTTCCAAGCATCTGGAACCTTGGGCTAAGAACGAAGCGCTTTTTAATCTGGAGATGCTCAAACACCTGCCTTCGTTGCAATGGCAAGATGTGGAGGTGAAGAAGATAAAAAGCTATAAGGCCGATTCGGCCGACTACCGCGTGCGCATTTCCTACAAGAATGTCGGCCGCTTGCCTACGGCCCTGAAGCAAGCCGACTTGGTGAAAATAGTTCGTCCCGACCGCCTCGACATACAGTTTACCGGCGATTTTCCAACGGCGACCAACGACGACAAGCCTCTCTACCTGGTATTAGACAGCACGCTCGCTCGTCCGCGCACGGGGAGACCGGGAACCGGCGCCGCGACGCCTTCCCACAAGTATTTCAAGGAAACAGGGCACACCGACGGGGGCGCCATCCATACCGCCGAGTTCAAAGTACGCGCGTATGGTAGCGGCACATTGGGCTTGAAGGTATCCCTTTCTACCACCCGCGCCGGTCTGCTCAAAGAGAAAGAAATTACGATACAGTCGCAGGAATGAAGAAAGACGATTGCTATAAAAACGGTCGGAAAATATCCGAACAAACAGGCGATGTGCTGACATATTATTACAAAAGCGGAAAAATGAAGGCGCAGGGAAACTACATCGACGAACAGTTTGAAGGCCAATGGCTGTTTTACAACGAAGATGGCGCATTAATCCAAGAAGGGAATTTTAAGCGCAATCAAAAAGACGGCGAATGGAAACGATTCAACAGCAACGGAGACGTAGATTATCATGTACTGTTTAAAGACGGAAAAGAAGTGAAGAAACTTTAGGGTTACTCTCTCTACATCGTAAGATCAATAAAGGAAACAACTATTTCGATAAGGAATAGTTGTTTTTTTTTGCCCACAGTTCTGGGGAGAGTAGAAACAGGATTAATTTCTTCCCCACAGTTCCGGGGAGGGTAGAAACCGGATTAATTTCTTCCCCACGGTTCTGGGGAGGGTAGAAACAGGATTAATTTCTTCCCCACAGTTCTGGGGAGGTTAGAAATAAAATTATTTTCTTCCCCACAGTTCCGGATTGTGTAGAAGCAAAGTTCCCTTAGTAACATAGAATATATCGCTATTCATTCAAGTTACTAAGGGAACTCTATTTCGGACGCAGGTATCTTCCCTGCCACGTTATATCAGGCGCTTGCCGGAGATAGTTTCTCTTGCAAAATAGTTTCGCAAACAGCCGCGCAGACTGCAATCACGGTAGAAACGAAGATAGCGGCAACGCTCAAAGCCGTAGCGCCGGCCGGGTCGTCGCTATCCACAAATAACCGTATGTATATTATTCCCAGCATAATTAAACTGCCGCTTATGATTGCGCAGTATTTAATACTCCGTACCGCTTTCACTGCCGATAGAGAAA